>JAEZKN010000210.1 GCA_023415395.1 Actinomycetes bacterium | reverse complement strand
CGCCCACACCGTCGAGGGGACGCCGGGCTTCCTCGGCTTCCAGCTCCTGCGACCGGTCAGGGGCGAGGACCGCTACTTCGTCGTCACCCACTGGGAGGACGAGGAGTCCTTCGCCGCCTGGCGCGACGGTGACGCCGTCGCCGCGCACGCCGGCGAGCGCAGCAAGCCGGTCGCGCCCGGCGCCGACCTGCTGGAGTTCGAGGTCGTGCTGGACGTCACGAAGTCCTCGGCCTGATCTGAGAGATTTGTCGGCCGGCCGATGAACCTCATGCTCGGACGACAAAGCTTCATCGTCCAGGCGTGAGTTTCATCGGCCGGCCGATGAAACTCCCCGCTAGTTGACCTGGCGGTCGTAGCCCTCCCAGTACGGCGCGCGCAGCTTGAACTTCTGCAGCTTGCCGGTCGCGGTGCGGGCGAGCTCCTCGCGGAACTCGATCGACGTCGGGGCCTTGTAGCCGGCCGCCTTCTCCTTGCACCAGGCGATCAGCTCGGCCTCGGTGGCCTCCGTGCCGGCGGCGAGGACGACGAGCGCCTTGATGGTCTCGCCCCACTTCTCGCTGGGCACGCCGATCACCGCGACCTCGGCCACGGCGGGGTGGGAGAAGAGCACGTCCTCGACCTCGATCGAGGAGACGTTCTCCCCGCCGGTGATGATCACGTCCTTCTTGCGGTCGCTGATCGTGAGGTAGCCGTCGTCGCCCAGCACGCCGCCGTCGCCGGTGTGGAACCACCCGCCGGCCAGCGCGCGCTCGGACTCCTCGGGCTGGTTCCAGTAGCCCTCGAGCACGACGTTGGACCGGGCGAGCACCTCGCCGGCGGCCCCGGACTCCTGCCCTGCCTCGCCCTCGCTGATCGCCAGACGTACGCCGAGGGCGGGAGCGCCCGCCCGCGTGAGGTTCGCGGCGCGATCGAGCGGGTCGAGGTCGTCCCACTCCGCGCGGGTGCGGTTGAAGGTCAGCAGGGGCGAGGTCTCGGTGAGGCCGTAGATCTGGATGAACTCCCAGCCCAGCTCCTCCTGCACCCGCACGACGGTCTTCGTCGGCGGCGGGGCGCCGGCCATGATGATGCGCACCTTGTCGCGGCCGGGGATCTCCCCCTCCCACTCCTGCGCCGCGTCGAGCACGGCGGCCGCGACCGCCGGCGCGGCGCACATGACGGTGACGCCGTGGTCGCGCACCCGGCGCAGGATCTCGGCGCCGTCGACCTTGCGCAGCACGACCTGCTTGAGGCCCAGCCCCGTGGCCAGGAACGGCCAGCCCCATCCGTTGGCGTGGAACATCGGCAGCGTGTGGAGGTAGACGTCGCGGTCGGTGACCGCCGCGTGCATCGCGAAGGTGACCGCGTTGACCCAGATGTTGCGGTGGGTGATCTGCACCCCCTTCGGCCGAGCCGTCGTGCCCGAGGTGTAGTTGATCGTGGCCGTCGCGTTCTCGTCCGGCTCCCACGGGCGCGGCTCGGCGTCCTCGGGCACGTCCAGCGCAGCCGGGTCGCCGAGGACGAGCTTGATCTCGGCGTCGACGTTCCGCAGCGACTCCTCGAGCTCGGGGTCGACCAGCAGCACCCGGGCACCGGAGTGCTGGACGATGTAGTTGATCTCGTCGGGCCGCAGCCGGAAGTTCACCGGCACCAGCACCCGTCCCCAGCCACACACCCCGAAGAACGCGGTCAACAGCCGCGCGCTGTTGTGGCTGACGATCGCGACCCGGTCGCCCACCTCCAGCCCGAGCCTGTCGAGCATGGCGGCCTGTCGCCGGGCCCGGGCCGCCACCTCGGCGTAGGTCATCTCGCCCAGCGAGGGCGCCGGCTGGTCCGGCTCGTCGACGACGCCGACCCGGTCGCCGTAGACCTGCTCCGCGCGGTCGAGGAAGTCCGAGACGCTGAAGGGGACGATCATGCTCGTCACTGTAGCCACGAACGGTCGCGATGAGAGTCCTCTCATCGCGTTCTCACGAGCGCCCCACGATCAGGGAGGATGGTGGCGTCATGAGCACCGTGTGGAAGGCCCTCCTCGGGCTCGCGCTGGTCGTCCCGCTGGGGGCGTACGTCGCGGGCTCGCTCGCCGCGTCCGCCTCGGAGGACCCCGCACCCCGGCAGACCATCGTCATCGACGAGCCCTCCCCCACGCCCTCGACGAGCCCGCGCCCCTCACCTCCCGGCCCGAGCCCGAGCGACGACGGGGACGACGACGGGGACGACGACGTCGAGGTGATCCTCCCGAACTACGACGACTTCGACGACGACGATGACGAGGGCGACGACGACGGGGACGACCACGACGGGGACGACCACGACGATGACCACCGCGATCGCGACGACGACCACAGCGGGCCCGGTGGCGGTGGCGACGACTAGACGCCGCGCCAGTCCGTCGGTCCGCGTCCGCATCACCGCGGTCGTGGCGCTCCTCGTGCTCGCCGGCCTCGTCGTGGCCGGCGTGGTCGTCTCCACGATCGAGTCGCACCGGCTGGACCAGCAGATCGTCGACGAGGTCGACCAGGAGTTCGCCGAGCTGGCCCGCTTCCAGGCACCGGGTCGGACCTTCGAGAGCGTGCAGGTGATGCTGCGGGAGTTCCTGCGCCGCAACGTCCCCGACGACAACGAGGCGCTGGTCACCTGGTGGCGCGACGACATCGACGCGAGCTCGCTGGGCGGGGTGCCGCTCACCGAGGACGAGCTCCGCCGGGTCGTCCCGCCGCTCCTCGCCGACAACGGCACGACGACGGTCGAGAGCCCCAGCGGCACGCAGCGGGTCGACGTCCAGACCGTCCGGCAGGGAGACGACGTCGGTGCGCTCGTCGTCCTGACCAACCTCGACCGGGCGCGCGCGGGCCTCGCCGAGACGATGCGCACCTATGCCATCACCGCGAGCCTGGTGCTCCTGCTGGTCACCGCCGTGGCGGCCTGGGTCTCAGGGCGCCTGCTCTCCCCGCTGCGCACGCTGCGCGAGACCGCCGACGACATCTCCGAGACCGACCTCTCGCGCCGGCTCCCGGTCACCGGCAACGACGACATCACCGCCCTGACGCTGACCTTCAACGGGATGCTCGACCGGCTGGAGGCGGCCTTCATCGGGCAGCGGGAGTTCCTCGACGACGCCGGCCACGAGCTCAGGACCCCGCTGACCGTGCTGCGGGGCCACCTCGAGCTGCTCGACACCAGCGACCCGGAGGAGCTCGACGAGACCCGGACGCTGCTGCTCGACGAGGTCGACCGGATGTCCCGGCTGGTCGGCGACCTGATCCTGCTGGCCAAGAGCGACCGGCCCGACTTCCTGCAGCCGCGCGACGTCGACCTCGACGGGCTCGTCCGCGACCTGGTGACCAAGGCGCGCGGCCTCGGCGACCGGGAGTGGACCGTCGACGCCACCGCGCACGTGACCGTGCACGCCGACGAGCAGCGGCTGACGCAGGCGGTCCTCCAGCTCGCCGACAACGCCGTGAAGCACACCCACGACGGCGACCGGGTCGCGATCGGGTCGTCCTACGACGGTCGCGCGGCCCGGCTGTGGGTCCGCGACACCGGTCCCGGCGTGCCGCCGGAGGATCGGGCGCGGATCTTTGAACGATTCGGCCGCAGCGCCGTACCTCCCGGTGACGAGGGCTTCGGTCTCGGGCTCTCGATCGTCGGCGCGATCGCCCGGGCACACGGCGGCAGCGTGTCGGTCGAGGACGCCGAGCCGGCCGGCGCCCGGTTCGTGATCACCCTGCCCTGTCCATCAGCCGAGGAGGACCCGTGGCCCGCATCCTGATCGTCGAGGACGAGGACCGCATCGCGTCCTTCGTGGCCAAGGGGCTGCGCGCCGAGGGTCACCTGACGACGACGGTCGGCGACGGCAGGGACGGCCTCGAGCACGCGCTGAGCGGCGACTACGACCTCGTCGTGCTCGACATCGGGCTGCCCTCGATGGACGGCTTCGAGGTGCTCGACCAGCTGCGCTCGCAGGGGTCGAAGGTGCCGGTGATCGTGCTGACCGCGCGCGACTCGGTCGGCGACACGGTCTCCGCGCTCGACGGTGGCGCCGACGACTACATGCCCAAGCCGTTCCGCTTCGCCGAGCTCGTCGCCCGCGTCCGGCTGCGCCTGCGGCAGGGCCAGGGGAACGACGGCGCGACGCGCGCGGAGGTCATCGAGTCCGGCGGCGTACGCCTCGACGTGCGCACGCGGCGAGCGACCGTGGCCGACCGGCAGGTCGACCTGTCGGCGCGGGAGTTCGCGCTGGCGGAGGTCTTCATGGTCAACGCGGGGCAGGTGCTCTCGCGCGAGCAGCTGCTCGATCACGTCTGGGGCCTGGACTTCGACCCCGGCTCGAACGTCGTCGACGTCTACGTCGGCTACCTGCGCAAGAAGTTCGGCGCCGCGACGATCGAGACCGTGCGCGGCATGGGCTACCGGTTCGCGCGGTAGGGCGCCGACGGGGTCGTGTGCCTGAGAC
>JAEZKN010000195.1 GCA_023415395.1 Actinomycetes bacterium | reverse complement strand
GGCGTGGACGTCGACGCCGTGGTGCCCAAGGTGCGCCCGATCGTCGACGCCGTCGCCGAGCGCGGTGCCGTCGCGGCGCTGGAGTACGGCGAAACGTTCGACGGGGTGCGCCCCGAGGCCGTGCGGGTGCCGGCCGCCGCGCTGGCCGATGCGCTGGCCGCGCTGCCCGCCGAGGGGCGCACCGCGCTGGAGGTGGCGATCGAGCGCACCCGCGCGGTGCACGCCGATCAGCGCCGCACCGACGTCACCACGCTGTTCGACTCCGGCGCCTCGGTGACCGAACGCTGGGTGCCGGTGGAGCGGGTCGGCCTGTACGTGCCGGGCGGTAACGCCGTCTATCCGTCGAGCGTCGTGATGAACGTGGTGCCCGCGCAGACCGCCGGGGTGGACTCGCTGGTGATCACCAGCCCGCCGCAGGCCGACCACGGTGGCCTGCCGCACCCGACGATCCTGGCCGCCGCCGCGCTGCTCGGCGTCGACGAGGTCTGGGCGGTCGGCGGCGCGCAGGCGGTCGCGCTGCTGGCCTACGGCGGCACCGACACCGACGGCACCGAGCTGGCCCCGGTCGACATGGTCACCGGGCCGGGCAACATCTATGTCACCGCGGCCAAGCGGATCTGCCGCTCGCAGATCGGCATCGACGCCGAGGCCGGGCCCACGGAGATCGCGATCCTGGCCGACCACACCGCCGACCCGGTGCACGTCGCCGCCGACCTGATCAGCCAGGCCGAGCACGACGTGATGGCGGCCAGTGTGCTGGTGACCGACAGCACCCAGCTTGCCGAGGCCACCGAGGCCGAGCTCGCTGTGCAGCTGCAGACCACCAAGCACCGGGAGCGGGTGACCGAGGCGCTGCGCGGGCGTCAGTCCGGCATCGTGCTGGTCGACGACATCGACACCGGCGTGCGGGTCGTCAACGCCTATGCCGCAGAACATTTGGAGATTCAGACCGTCGACGCCGGTGAGGTGGCAGGCCGGATCCGCGCGGCAGGCGCGATCTTCGTCGGCCCCTGGTCGCCGGTCAGCCTCGGCGACTACTGCGCCGGCTCCAACCACGTGCTGCCGACCGCGGGCTGTGCCTGCCACAGCAGCGGGCTGTCGGTGCGGGCGTTCACCAAGTCGGTGCACGTCGTGGACTACTCGCGCGAGGCGCTCGAGCAGGTCGCTCGCCACGTGGTCACGCTGGCCGAGGCCGAGGACCTGCCGGGTCACGGAGCAGCGGTGTCGGTGCGGTTCCAGCGATGACCTGGCCTCCTCTGCGCGAGGAGCTGCGCGGCCTCGAGCCGTACGGCGCCCCGCAGCTGGACGTGCCTGTCCAGCTCAACACCAACGAGAACCCCTACGGGCCGTCCGAGGCGTGCGCCGACGACATCGCCGCGGCGGTCCGCGCCGCGGCGCTCGGGCTCAACCGCTACCCCGACCGCGCGCACGTCGAGCTGCGCACCGCCCTCGCGGCCTACCTCGCGCGCGACACCCCGCACGACATCGCGCCCGAGCAGGTCTGGGCGGCCAACGGGTCCAACGAGGTGATGCTCCAGCTGCTGCAGGCCTTCGGGGGGCCCGGCCGCAGCGCGCTGAGCTTCGCCCCGCCGTACTCGATGTATCCCGAGTACGCCCGCGACACCGCCACCCGGTGGGTCCAGGGCCGCCGGGCCGAGGACTTCTCGCTCGACCTCGAGGCCGCCGCCGAGCTCGTGCGCACCGAGCGCCCGAGCGTGGTGCTGCTGCCCAGCCCCAACAACCCGACAGGCACGGCGCTGCCGCCCGACGCCGTCGGCGCACTGTGCGAGGCGGTGGGGGAGCAGGGGCTGCTCGTCGTCGACGAGGCGTACGGCGAGTTCCGCCGCGCCGGCGTGCCGAGCGCACTGGAGCTGCTGCCCACCCACCGCAACCTGGTCGTCACGCGCACGATGAGCAAGGCCTTCGCAGCCGCCGGGCTGCGGCTGGGCTACCTGGCGGCGGACCCGGCGATCATCGACGCGATCCGGGTCGTGCGGCTGCCCTACCACCTGTCCGCGGTGACCCAGGCGACCGCGCTGGCGGCGTTGCGGCACGCCCCCGAGCTGCTCGGCAAGGTCGACCAGCTGCGCGCCGAACGGGATGCGTGCGTCGCGTGGTTGCGGGCCTCGGGGCTCACGGTGGCCGAGAGCGACGCCAACTTCGTGTTGTTCGGGACCTTCGAGGACCGCCATGCTGTCTGGCAGCGGCTGCTCGACCAGGGGGTGCTGATCCGCGAGGTCGGCCCCGACGGCTGGCTGCGGGTGTCGATCGGCACCGCTGAGGAGATGGACGCGTTCCGCCAGGCACTGACCCACGTGATGGAAGAGGAATCATGAGTCGCACCGCACGCATCGAGCGTCAGACGAGTGAGTCGAAGGTGCTCGTCGAGGTCGACCTCGACGGCTCCGGGCGCCACGACATCTCGACCGGCGTCGGCTTCTACGACCACATGCTGACCGCGTTCGCCCGGCACGCGCTGGTCGACCTAACCGTGCAGACCGACGGCGACACCCACATCGACGCCCACCACACCGTCGAGGACACCGCGATCGCGCTGGGCCAGGCGCTGCGCCAGGCGCTGGGCGACAAGGCCGGCGTACGCCGCTTCGGGGATGCGACCGTGCCCCTGGACGAGGCGCTGGTGCAGGCCGTCGTCGACGTCTCGGGGCGCCCCTACTGCGTCCACACCGGCGAGCCCGAGGGCCAGCAGTACGTCCAGCTCGGCGGCACCACCCCTGCCTACCTCGGCTCGCTGACCCAGCACGTCTTCGAGTCGATCGCCTTCCACGGCCACTTCGCCCTGCACGTGCGGGTGCTCGCCGGCCGCGAGCCGCACCACATCGTGGAGACCCAGTTCAAGGCCTTCGCGCGGGCCTTCCGCGACGCGATCGCCCTCGACCCGCGCGAGACCGGGATCCCCAGCACCAAGGGCCAGCTTTGATCACCCCACGACCTTCTTCGGCTCCCCCGCTTCGCTCCTCCGCCGAACAACGCCGCGAGGGCCCCGATCCCTCGGGGCCGGTGTGACCGTGCGACCCCGGGTGGTGGTCCTCGACTACGGGTCGGGGAACCTTCGCTCCGCGGTGCGCGCGGTCGAGCGCGCCGGCGCGGAGGTGACGCTCACCGGAGACTTCGACGACGCGCTCAACGCCGACGGCCTCGTCGTCCCTGGCGTGGGCGCCTTCGCGGCCTGCATGGCCGGCCTGCGCGCGATCAAGGGCGAGCGCATCATCGGCCGTCGGCTCGCCGGTGGCCGCCCGGTGCTCGGCATCTGCGTCGGCATGCAGATCCTCTTCGCGCGCGGCGTCGAGCACGGGGTCGAGACCGAGGGCTGTGACGAGTGGCCGGGCGTGGTCGAGCGGCTGCAGGCGCCGGTGGTGCCGCACATGGGCTGGAACACCGTCGAGGCCGCCGAAGGCACCTCGCTGTTCGCCGGGATCGAGCGCGAGCGCTTCTACTTCGTGCACTCCTACGGCGTGCGCGACTGGACCCTGGTGACCAACGACCGCACCCAGGCCCCCCTGGTCACCTGGTCCGAGCACGGCGGTGACCGGTTCGTCGCGGCCGTCGAGAACGGGCCGCTGAGCGCCACCCAGTTCCACCCCGAGAAGTCCGGGGACGCCGGAGCCGCGCTGCTGCGCAACTGGGTCGGGTCGATCCGGTGAGTCCGCGGTGAGCAAGGAGCGCGCCCAGCGGCGCGCCGAGCGCGAGCGGGAGGCCGCGGTGATCGCGGCGGCGCGTGCGGCCGAGGCCGAGCGTCGGGAGCGGCGGGAGGCCCGCCGCCGGGCGGTGACATCGCGGCTGCCCCGGCAGCGCCGCGGGCCCTCGGGACGGCTCGCGGAGCGGCGGCGTACCCAGACCCGACTGCTCATCGTCGCGCTGATCGTGCTGAACGTGCTCGTCTGGCTCTCCTCCGGCGACCCGGCGGTCCGCCTCGGCGCACTCGTCCTGACGGCGCTCTTCGGGCCGCTCGTCCACATCCTGATGACCAAGAACTGAGGATCCATGACAACCTCCGCCTACCTCGAGCTGCTCCCCGCCGTCGACGTCACCGAGGGCCGCGCCGTCCAGCTCGCGCAGGGCGTCGCCGGCTCCGAGCGCGTGTACGGCGACCCGCTGGCCGCCGCGCGCCGGTGGCAGGACGCCGGCGCGGAGTGGCTGCACCTGGTCGACCTCGACGCGGCGTTCGGTCGTGGGCACAACCGTGAGGTCCTCGCCGAGATCGTCGGCGCGCTCGACCTGAAGGTCGAGATGAGCGGCGGCATCCGCGACGACGCATCGCTGGAGGCCGCGCTCGCCACCGGCTGCCGCCGGGTCAACATCGGCACCGCCGCCCTGGAGCAGCCGGAGTGGTGCGCGAAGGTGATCGCCGAGCACGGCGACCGGATCGCGATCGGCCTCGACGTGCGCGGCACGACCCTGGCCGCCCGCGGCTGGACCCAGGAGGGCGGCGACCTCTACGAGACCATCGCGCGCCTCGACTCCGAGGGCTGCGCGCGCTACGTCGTCACCGACGTCAACAAGGACGGCATGCTGCAGGGTCCCAACCTGCAGCTGCTGCGCGACGTCTGCGCAGCGACCTCGGCGCCGGTCGTCGCCTCGGGTGGAGTGACGACCCTCGACGACATCCGGGCGCTCATGGAGCTCGTCTCCGTCGGGGTCGAGGGCGCCATCGCCGGCACCGCGCTCTACGAGGGCCGCTTCACCCTCGAGGACGCGCTCGCGCTGACCAAGGGGGCTCGGTGACCCTCGCGGTGCGGGTGATCCCGTGCCTGGACGTCGACGCCGGGCGGGTCGTCAAGGGCATCAACTTCAAGGAGGTGCGCGATGCCGGCGACCCAGTCGAGCTGGCCCGCACCTACGACGCCGAGGGCGCCGACGAGCTGACCTTCCTCGACATCTCGGCCTCCCACGAGGGCCGCGCGACCACGATGGAGATCGTCTCG
>JAEZKN010000138.1 GCA_023415395.1 Actinomycetes bacterium | reverse complement strand
GGCGGTGGCCGAGGTCGCCGACTGGTGCGGCGTCGGGATCCGCGCGATCGTCAACCTCTTCAACCCCCAGATCGTGGTCCTCGGCGGCTGCCTGGCCCAGGTCTGGCGCGCCGCGGCCGACGGGGTGGACGAGGCGATCAGGCGCAGCACGATGATGTCCCCGCGCGAGGACGTCGTCGTCCGCGCGGCCGGCCTGGAGGACGACGCGCCCCTGATCGGAGCGGCCGAGCTGGCCTTCGCGCGCGTCCTCGAGGACCCCCAGGCCGTCTGAGAAGCGGGGCCGCGGCGCGACGGGCGGTAGCCTGCTGCCGCCATGATGGAACGTTTCCGCGCCTTCTTCACGAAGGTCATCTCGCCGGTCGCCCACCTCCTCATCAAGATGGGGGTGAGTGCGGACGTCGTGACCCTGGTCGGCACCCTCGGCGTGTGCGCGGGCGCGCTCGTGTTCTTCCCGCAGGGCAAGCTGCTGACCGGCGTGCTCGTGATCACCGCGTTCGTGTTCAGTGACCTTCTCGACGGCTACATGGCGCGGACGACCGGCCGGGTGAGCAAGTTCGGCGCCTTCTGGGACTCCACGCTCGACCGGATCGGCGACGGTGCGATCTTCATCGGGCTCGCGCTCTACTTCGCCTGGGAGGAGCCGAGCAAGGTCTACCTCGTGCTCAGCCTGGTCTGCCTCCTGATGGGCGCGGTCACCTCGTACGCCCGCTCGCGAGGCGAGACCCTCGGCTTCGACGTCAAGGTCGGCATCGCCGAGCGGGCGGACCGGCTGGTCGCGATCCTGGTCCTCACCGGCTTCAGTGCGATCTTCGACCAGCCGGTGCTGCTGCACATCGCCCTGTGGGGCCTGTCCGCGGCGTCGACGATCACCGTCGCCCAGCGGGTGTGGGTGGTCCGCAAGCAGGCGATAGCCGAGGCCGCACTAGGCTCGTCCCATGACTGACAACACCGGGACCACCCGCGTCAAGCGCGGGATGGCGGAGATGCTCAAGGGCGGCGTCATCATGGACGTCGTCACGCCCGAGCAGGCCAAGATCGCCGAGGACGCCGGTGCGGTCGCGGTGATGGCGCTCGAGCGGGTGCCGGCCGACATCCGGGCGCAGGGCGGCGTCTCCCGGATGAGCGACCCGGACATGATCGACGGCATCATCGAGGCGGTCTCCATCCCGGTGATGGCGAAGGCCCGGATCGGCCACTTCGCGGAGGCGCAGGTGCTCCAGTCGCTGGGCGTCGACTACGTCGACGAGTCCGAGGTGCTCACGCCCGCGGACTACGAGAACCACATCGACAAGTGGGCGTTCACCGTGCCCTTCGTGTGCGGTGCGACCAACCTGGGCGAGGCGCTGCGCCGGATCACCGAGGGGGCGGCGATGATCCGTTCCAAGGGCGAGGCCGGCACGGGTGACGTGTCGAACGCCGTGACCCACATGCGCACCATCCGCAAGGAGATCCGCCGTCTCGGTGCGCTCTCCGAGGACGAGCTCTACGTCGCGGCCAAGGAGCTGCAGGCGCCGTACGACCTGGTCAAGGAGGTCGCCGAGGCCGGCAAGCTCCCGGTCGTGCTCTTCACCGCGGGCGGCATCGCGACCCCGGCGGACGCGGCGATGATGATGCAGCTGGGCGCCGAGGGCGTCTTCGTCGGCTCGGGCATCTTCAAGTCCGGCAACCCGGCGCAGCGGGCCGAGGCGATCGTCAAGGCCACGACCTTCCACGACGACCCCGAGATGGTCGCGAAGGTCTCCCGCGGCCTGGGCGAGGCCATGGTGGGCATCAACGTCGAGGAGATCCCGCAGCCGCACCGGCTGGCCGAGCGCGGCTGGTGATCAGCGCGTCGACGCCCAGGTGACGACCCGGGCGGCGTCGCGCAGCCCGAAGTCGCCTCCGCTGGACGGACCGAGGCGGACGACGACCGTGCGGCTGCGCGGGTCGACCATCGCGATCTGGCCGCCGAGCCCGATCGCGGAGTAGAGCGATCCCGCCGCGTCCGGGACCAGGCGTCCCGTGTGCGTCTCGAGGGGCTGGTCGAGCTCGTCGACCGGGTCGAGCGACCCGCGCAGCACGCCGTACCGGTTGACCCACCACAGGTGCCCGTACGCCGCGTTGAGGTCCGAGGACGACCGACCGGTGGCCTCGCGCACCCACGCCCGGTCCAGGATGCGCTTCCCGCCGACCTTGCCCTGGCGGAGGTGGAGCTGGGCGAACCGGGCCAGGTCGAGGCACGTCGTGTGGGCGCCGAAGTAGAGGTTGGTCGAGCGCCCGCTGGCGTCGCGGGTCAGGTAGGTGTCGTCCATGCCGAGCGGCCGGAAGAGCCGGGTCCGGGCGAACCGGTCGGTCGGCCGGCCGGTCGCCGTCGCCAGCACGCGGTCGAGGACCTGGATCGCGGCGTTGTTGTAGGCCCACACCGTGCCGCGGGGGTGCTCCTGGGGCAGGTCCACGGCGTACTGCGTCCGGTCCTGGGCGTAGGCGAGGTCGTGGTAGTCGGTCGACTCCGACCAGTAGCGGCCGCTGGTGTTGCTCAGCAGGTCGCGGACCGTGACGTCGGCGGAGTCCGTGCCGGCCCAGGACGGCACGTGGTCGGCGACCGGGTCGTCGAGGTCGAGGTCGCCGTCGCGGACCGCGATGCCGACCAGCGTGCTGGCGATGGACTTGGTCACCGAGAAGACCTGGCGCGGGGTCGTGCGCGGCGTGCCCCAGTTCCAGTCCCGCACGAGGCGGCCGTCCCGGACGACCGCGAGGCAGCTGCTGCGTCGCGCCTTCGCGTCGGCCGCGATCCGGTCCAGGCGGCGGGGGAGGAAGCCGGCCCGCTTCGGGGTGGTCGTCGACCAGCCGTCGACGGTGGCCGGCTTCTCGGGCGCTCGGCCCGGGACCGAGCTCGCAGGCGCGCCTGCGGGCACGGCCAGCAGGGCGCCGGCGGCGACGACGGCGAGGACGCTTCTCACGCCGACGAGGGTAGAGCCTCGGTGGTGCCTAGGATGGACGCTCGTGACCGCGTCCTCGACCACGACCGCACCCACGATCGGCGTCCTCGCCGTCCAGGGCGACGTCCGCGAGCACGTGCACACCCTCGAGCGTCTCGGCGTCCGTGCGATCACCGTGCGACGTACCGCCGAGCTCGAGGCCTGCGACGGGCTGGTGATCCCCGGCGGCGAGTCCACCACCATGGCCAAGCTGGCGCGGACCTTCGACCTCTTCGATCCGATCCGGCAGCGGATCAAGGACGGCCTGCCGGCGTTCGGCACGTGCGCCGGGATGATCATGCTCGCCGACCGGATCGTGGACGGCACGCGCGACCAGGAGACGCTGGGTGGGCTGGACGTCACCGTCCGCCGCAACGCCTTCGGACGGCAGGTCGACTCCTTCGAGGGCGACGTCGTCCTCGCCGGACTCGAGACGCCGGTGCACGCGATCTTCATCCGCGCGCCGTGGGTCGAAGCCGTGGGGGAGGGGGTCGAGGTGCTCGCCCGCGTCGAGCACGGTGCCGCCGCGGGTAGGATCGTGGCGGTTCGTCAGGGTTCGCTGATGGCGACGTCGTTCCACCCCGAGGTGGGTGGTGACTCCCGGGTCCACCGGTTGTTCGTGGACCTGGTCCGGGCCTCGACGGGCTCGACCACCGAAGGTTAGAAGGAGACGCATGTCTGGCCACTCCAAGTGGGCGACCACCAAGCACAAGAAGGCCGCGATCGACGCCAAGCGCGGCAAGCTGTTCGCCAAGCTGATCAAGAACATCGAGATCGCGGCGAAGATGGGTGGCCCCGACCCCTCCGGCAACCCGACGCTCTACGACGCCATCCAGAAGGCGAAGAAGCAGTCGGTCCCGAACAAGAACATCGACTCCGCGGTCAAGCGCGGCGGCGGGCTCGACGGTGGCGGCGTCGACTACGAGACGATCATGTACGAGGTCTACGGCCCCTCGGGCGTGGCGCTGCTGGTCGAGTGCCTCACCGACAACCGCAACCGCGCCGCGATGGAGGTCCGCACCGCGGTCACCCGCAACGGCGGCACCATGGCCGACCCGGGCTCGGTCTCGCGCCTGTTCACCCGCAAGGGCGTCGTGGTGGTCGAGAAGGCCCAGGAGCGCGGCGGCCAGCCGTGGAACGTCTCCGAGGACGACATCCTCGAGGCGACCCTCGACGCCGGCGCCGAGGAGGTCAACGACCTCGGGGAGAGCTTCGAGATCCAGTCCGAGCCGGGCGACGTGGTCGCGGTGCGCACTGCCCTTCAGGCCGCGGGCATCGACTACGACTCCGCCGAGGTCCAGTTCGTCGCCACCATGGACATCCCGGTCGGTGAGGTGGAGGTGGCCGGCAAGGTCTTCCGCCTCGTCGACGCCGTCGACGACCTCGACGACGTGCAGAACGTCTTCACCAACGCCGACATCCCCGACGAGGTCATGGAGTCCGTCGACGGCTGATCCCGCGGCTGCGGCGCTGCAGAGTTTCGTCGGCCGGCCGGTGAAACTCATGCCTGGACGACAAAGGTTCATCGTCCAGGCATGAGG
>JAEZKN010000119.1 GCA_023415395.1 Actinomycetes bacterium | reverse complement strand
GTCGTGGTGAGCGCGGCGACGAGCAGCCCGCTGCGCACGGCCTTGGCGCACTCGGGGTCGACCATCGCGGCCGTCAGCGTCGCCTCGACCTGGTCGGCCACGGCCTCGGTGACCTTGGTGCCCTCCTCGCGGGCGGTCCGCCTGGCCTGGGTGGTCACCGCCGCCGTGAGCTGGCGCCGCTGCTTGGTCAGCGCCCGCAGCTCCTCGCCGGACATGCTCTCCTGCGCCGCCCGCAGCGCCTCGCCGACGGCCAGCACCTGCTCCACCTGCTCGGTCTCGCGGCGGACGAGGAGGTTGACCACCCAGGCGGCGAGGGAGGGCTTGCGCAGCGCCTTGACCGGCTTGGCGAGGTCGGTGCCCTTGAGCTCCTTGGCCCGAGCGTCCCGTGCCGGCGTGAACTCGGCCAGCGGCAGGCCGTAGAGCTCGTCGGCGATGCCGAGCAGGTCCGGCTCGGCGCTCACGCGCCCGGCCTGACGTAGCGGCCGCGCCGGTGCACGAGCGGCGCGTCGTCGTCCCCGACCGTGAGGTCCTCGATCCGCAGGGTCAGCAGCCGCGACCAGCCCACCTCGGTGGCGCTCTCCAGCGCGGTGCCGGCCCACGACGTGGCGTCGGCCAGCCGAGGCCCCCACGCGGTGTCCTCGAACGTCCCGGTCCGGAACGGCCCGCCCGGGGCCGGGGCGGTGCCCGCGAACGCGTCGGCCAGCTCGCGGTGCGACCAGGACAGCAGCTGCACCACCGCACGGCCGGTCCGCTCGACCGCGTCGGCCAGGTCGCTGTCGGGGTCGACCAGCGCCAGCACGCGGCCCGGCTCGCCGTGGGCGACCATCAGCGAGCTGACCGTCAGGCCGGCCCCTTCGCTGGTGAGCAGCGCGACCGTGCCCGTGACCCGGCCGCGCAGCCGGCGTACCGGGTCGGGGTCCGGGTCGGCGAACGGGTGGGTGGAGTGGATCGTCAAGAGGCGAGCTTGTCGGTCTCGGGACCGTCGCTCTTCTCGCTCTTCGAGAGCTCCTTGGCCCGGCTGGCGTACATGTCGACGTACTCCTGGCCGGAGAGCCGCATGATCTCGTACATGATCTCGTCGGTGATCGAGCGCAGGATGTAGCGGTCGTTCTCGAGTCCCTCGTAGCGGCTGAAGTCCAGCGGCTTGCCGAAGCGGACGACGGGCCGGGTGAAGCGGCCGAACTTCTTGCCCGGCGGCGCCACGACGTCCGTGCCGACGACGGCGACCGGGATGACCGGCACCTTGGCCTCCAGCGCGAGCCGGGCCACGCCGGTCTTGCCGCGGTAGAGCCGGCCGTCGTGGGAGCGGGTGCCCTCGGGGTAGATCCCGAAGAGCTCGCCCTCGGCGAGGATCTTCTTGGCCGCCGCCAGCGCGCCCTCGGCGGCCGAGCCGCTGGTGCGGTCGATCGGCACCTGGCCCGAGCCGCCGAAGAACAGCCGCTGGAGCCAGCCCTTGACGCCCGTGCCGGTGAAGTACTCCGCCTTGGCCACGAACGTCACCCGGCGCGGGAGGCGCAGCGGCATGAAGAGCCAGTCGGCGTAGGAGAGGTGGTTGCTGGCCAGGATCGCCGGACCCGTCGCAGGGACGTTGTCCTCGCCCTCGAGGATCGGGCGGAAGACGAGCTTCAGCCAGGGCCCGAGCGCGATCCACTTCAGGAACCAATAGAACACGGACGCACTCTAGTCCCGTGGTGCAGAATCCGCGCATGACGATCCACCACCTCGCCTCGCCGCTTTCGGTCGCTGCCCGACCGGATCTCACGGGGGGCCGCCGGGTCGGCGTGCTGCTCAGCCACGGCTTCACCGGCCAGCCGGCCTCGATGAAGCCGTGGGGCGAGGCGCTCGCC
This sequence comes from Actinomycetes bacterium, assembly GCA_023415395.1. Taxonomy (GTDB): domain Bacteria; phylum Actinomycetota; class Actinomycetes; order Propionibacteriales; family Nocardioidaceae; genus Nocardioides. The sequence continues at coordinate 2,670 of JAEZKN010000119.1, read as the reverse complement.
GAGCGCGGGTACGCCGTCGAGGTGCCGCGCCTGCCCGGCCACGGCACGACGTGGCAGGAGATGAACGGCACCACCTGGCAGGACTGGTACGGCGAGATCACCCGGGCCTTCGACAAGCTCCGGGCCGAGAACGACGCCGTGGTGGTGTGCGGCCTGTCGATGGGCGGGGCGCTGGTGCTGCGACTCGCGGCCGACCGTCCCGACGACGTCGCGGGAGTCGTGGTCGTCAACCCCGCGGTCGCCACGAAGCGGCTCGACGTGAAGCTGCTGCCGGTGCTCAAGCACCTGGTCAAGTCGTTCCCCGGGATCGCCAACGACATCAAGAAGGAGGGCGTCGAGGAGTACGGCTACACCAAGACGCCGCTCAAGGCCGCGCACTCGATGATGCAGGCGTGGCCGCTGATCGTCGCGGACCTCTCGAAGATCACCGCGCCGCTGCTCTACCTGCGCTCCACCGTCGACCACGTCGTCGACGAGAAGTCGCAGCCGATCATCACCGGCGGGGTGTCGTCGACCGACGTCACCGTCGTACCGCTCGAGAACAGCTTCCACGTGGCCACGCTCGACCACGACGCCGACAAGATCGTCGAGGAGTCGGCGGCCTTCATCGCGCGGGTGACGTCGGCAGGCTGAGGGTTCCGGAGTTACGCTCGTGACGTGAAGCCGGACGACGACGCGGAGGACCGCGCCTGGCGCTCGATCGTCGAGAACTACGGCGACCGCGCCGAGCTCGACGACGGGTCCGCGCAGCCCTCCGTCGACGGCTCCCCGGAGACCCCGTCGGCCGCGCCGTTCGGAGGCCGCTTCGGCGACCCCCGCGCCTTCCACGTCGACGAGCCCGACGCACGCTCGGACACTCCCGAGGAGGAGGGCTTCGTCCCGCCCGAGCCGCCTCCCCTGCCGATCGTCGCGCCCGACCGCGGACTGGCCTGGGCCGGCGTCCTCGGCTCGCCGATCGTGCTGCTCGCGGCGCTGATCTTCGGCATCTCCGTCCCCACCTGGCTGGGCTACGGCCTGGTCGTGGGCTTCGTCGGCGGGTTCCTCTACCTGGTGTTCACGATGCCCCGCGAGCCGCGCGACCCCTGGGACGACGGGGCGCAGGTCTAGGGGTTAGGTTGCGTCGGTGAGCGCCAACGAGACCGTCGAGATCACCGGCCACCTGATGGACCACGGGATCCTGTCGCGGGTCCTGGACGACATCCGGGAGTACGGCGGGGACTACTCCATCGACCGCTTCGACGTCGGCCGGGAGACCGACGACCCCTCGCACGCGGTCATCACCGTCATCGCCGAGGACGGCGAGGCGCTCCAGCGGCTGCTGATGCGACTGCAGACCCGCGGCGTGAACCAGGTCGACCCCGGCGAGGCGACGGTCGCCGAGGCCGACCGGGACGGCGTCTTCCCCGACAGCTTCTACTCCACCACCAACCTCGACACCCGGGTCCGCGTGGACGGCACCTGGCTCCACGTCGAGAACCCGGAGATGGACTGCGGCCTGATCCTCGAGCGCGACGCCGACGGCAGGCCCAGCCGGGTCTACACGCTCCCGATGTCCGACGTGCGGACCGGGATGCTCGTGATCACCGGGGCGTCGGGCATCCAGGTGACCGTGCCCGTCCCGGAGAGCACCGGCGGCGCGTTCGGGTTCATGGAGTCCGAGGTGTCCTCGGAGAAGCCGCAGGCCGTGCTCGTGCGCCAGGTGGCCGACGGCATGCGCGAGGCCAAGGCCGAGGGCAAGAAGGTGCTGTGGGTCGGCGGACCCGGCGTCGTGCACACCGGTGCCGCGCCCGCCATGGTCGCGATGGTGCACGCCGGCTTCGTCGACGTGCTCTTCGCCGGCAACGCGCTGGCCACCCACGACATCGAGTCCGCGCTCTACGGCACCAGCCTCGGCATCGACCTGGCCATGGGGCGCGGCGTCGAGCACGGCCACGAGCACCACATCCGGGCGCTGAACACCATCCGCAAGGAGGGCTCGATCCAGGCCGCCGTCGACAACGGCGTGCTGACCGGCGGGATCATGCACGCGCTGGTCACCCACGGCAAGGAGTTCGTCCTGGTCGGCTCGGTGCGTGACGACGGCCCGCTGCCGGACGTCTACACCGACGTGATCGAGGGCCAGCGGGCGATGCGCGCGGGCATCAAGGACGTCGGCTTCTGCCTGATGGTCGCGACCATGCTGCACTCGGTGGCGACCGGCAACATCCTGCCCGCGTCGATCCCGCTGGTGTGCGTCGACATCAACCCGGCCACCGTCACCAAGCTCGCCGACCGAGGGTCGTCGCAGGCCCGCGGCATCGTCACCGACGTGGGCCTGTTCCTCGAGCAGCTTGCAGTCGAGCTCGTGCCCGAGTACCGGCGTTCCTGAAGGTCTGCCGGGCGAGGTACGCCGCACCGATCGCCCCCGCCTCCGGGCCGAGCGCCGCGCGCACCAGCGGCGGCACCGTGCGGTGGGCCGCGCCCACGAGCGACTCGCGCAACGCCTGCCGGGCGGGCTCGAGCAGCAGGTCGCCGGCGATCGACGGGCCGCCGCCGACGACGACGATCTGCGGGTCGAACGCCGCCACCAGGTTCGCCGTCCCGATGCCCAGCCAGGTCCCGACGTCCTCGAACGCGGCCACCGCCAGCGGCTCCCCCGCCTGCGCGGCCTCGGTCAGCCGCGGACCGACC
>JAEZKN010000116.1 GCA_023415395.1 Actinomycetes bacterium | reverse complement strand
GCGTACGCCGGCACGCGGCGCGCCCCGGTCCGCGCGGTCCAGCCCGGGGCCGGGAGCCTGCGCGACCAGCTGCGGGTCGTGGCCCGGGCGCGCGACTTCCGCTGGCTGCTCACCTGCTTCGTGGTCCAGGCGCTGGCGACCGGCTGCATGCTCGCCGGGGTCGACTACCTGGCCTCCGACGTCCTCGGCAAGGACGGCGCCGCGACCATCCTCTTCGTCTGCTTCGTCGGCCCCGCGCTGCTGCTCACGCCGCTGTGGTCCGCGCTCGGCACGCGGATCGGCAAGAAGCAGGGCTACCTCGCCGCGTCGGTCATCCTCGCGGCCGGAGCGCTGCTCGCGGCCACGGCGCAGGCCGCGCCGGTGGCCGTCGTCTACCTCGCCGTCGTGCTCGTCGGGGGCGGGTACGCCGGCTGCCAGGTGTTCCCGATGGCGATGCTCCCCGACGCCGCCGCCGTCGACGCTCGCCGCACCGGGGAGAACAGGGTCGGCGTCTACACCGGCGTCTGGACCGCGGGCGAGACCCTCGGGCTCGCGCTGGGCCCGGGGGTGTTCGCCCTCGTGCTCGCGCTCGGCGGCTACCGGTCCTCGACCGACGGCGGCGTCGCCCAGCCCGACTCGGCCCTCACCGCGATCACCCTCGGCTTCTCGGTGCTCCCGGCCGTCCTCGTCGTGCTCAGCCTCCTGTGGCTGCGGAGGTACTCCCTCGGCGCCGCGCAGGTGGATGAGAGCGTGGCGGCATGACCGACTCGCCCCTGGACCGGCTGCGCGCGCTGCAGGCGGCCGACCTGCCCGTGCACGGTGGCCGCACGCTCGCCTACGTCTACGACTCGGGCCTGCCCGACGTCGACCGGATCGGCCGCGAGGCGGTGGCGGCGTACGCGGGGTCCAACGGTCTCGACCCCACCGCGTTCCCCAGCCTGCTGCAGATGGAGAACGAGGTCGTGGGCTTCGCCGCGAACCTGCTCGACGCCCCCGAGACCGCGGTCGGCACGGTCACCTCCGGCGGCACCGAGTCCTGCCTGCTCGCGGTGCAGTCCGCGCGCGACAGCCGCCCGGACGTCACGCGCCCGCGGATGGTGGTGCCGTCGACGGTGCACGCCGCGTTCCTCAAGGCCGCGCACTACTTCGGCGTCGAGGCCGTGGTCGTGCCGGTCGGCGCCGACTTCCGCGCCGTCCCGGCCGCGATGACCGCGGCCGTCGACGAGGACCCGGACCGCACCGTGCTCGTGGTCGTCTCGGCGCCGTCCTACGCCCACGGCGTCGTCGACCCGGTCGCCGAGGTCGCGCCGATGGCCGCGGCACGCGGGATCCGCTGCCACGTCGACGCCTGCATCGGCGGCTGGGTGCTTCCCTACGCCAGCCGGCTGGGCCGCGCCGTCCCGGCCTGGACCTTCGCGGTCGAGGGCGTCACCTCGGTCTCGGTGGACCTGCACAAGTACGGCTACGCCCCCAAGGGCACCTCCGTGCTGCTGCACCGCACGTCCGCCCACCGCCGCCCGCAGTACTTCGCCCACGCGGGCTGGCCGGGCTACACGATGCTCAACCCGACCATGCAGTCCACGAAGTCGGGCGGACCCCTGGCCGGCGCGTGGGCCGTGGTGCAGTCGCTGGGTGACACGGGGTACGAGCTCCTCTCCCGAGACGTGTTCGAGGCCGTGGACCGGATCGTGGCAGGCATCGCCGACATCCCCGCGCTGCGCGTGGTCGCCGCGCCCGACTCGACCCTGGTCGCGCTCGGCACCGACGGCACCTGCGACCCCTTCACCGTGTGCGACGAGATGGCCGCACGCGGGTGGTACGTCCAGCCGCAGATGTCCCACGACGGCCAGCCCCCGACCATCCACCTGTCGGTGAGCGCCGCGACCAAGGCCCACGTCGACGAGTTCCTCGGCGCGCTGGCGGGCTCCGTCGCTGCCGCCGTGGCGGCCGGGCCCGTGCGCGTCGACCCCGAGGTGGGCGCGTTCATCGAGGCGCTCGACCCCGACGCACTGAGCGACGCCGACTTCGACGGCCTGCTGCTCGCGGCCGGGCTCGCCGGGACCGACGAGCAGGGGGACCTCGCGCTCCCCGGGCGGATGGCCGAGGTCAACGCGATGCTCGACCTCGCCTCACCCCGGATGCGCGAGGCGCTGCTCATCGCCTTCCTCGACCGGCTCCAGCGGCCGGTCCGCCCGACCGGCTGACCGCAGGCGCGCCACTCCGCCGGCCGCTGGGGTACCCACGGACGATCCTGTCGTTCCACCCGCCGGCGAACAACAAGAACGTCCGTGGGTACGCCGCCGTGGCGCCACCCGCGGTCGACGAGGTTCTACCCTCGGCGCCATGAGCGCACTCGCAGGACTGGTCGAGAAGCAGCTGATGGCCCCGGACTGGGCCGAGGCACTGGCACCGGTCGACGACCGGGTCGCCGCGATGGGGCGCTTCCTGCGCGAGGAGCTGGCGGCCGGGCGGCCCTACCAGCCGACGGGCGAGCGGGTCTTCCGCGCCTTCGAGCGGCCGTTGGCCGACGTGCGCGTGCTCGTCGTCGGGCAGGACCCCTACCCCAACCCCGAGCACCCGATCGGACTGAGCTTCGCGGTCCGCCGCGACGTGTGGCCGCTGCCGCCGAGCCTGGTGAACATCTACACCGAGCTGCGTGCCGACCTCGGCATCGTGCCGCCGCGCCACGGCGACCTGACCGCCTGGGCCGACCAGGGCGTGATGCTCCTCAACCGCAGCCTGACCGTGCAGCCAGGGGCCTCGAACAGCCATCGCGGCAAGGGATGGGAGCCGATCACCCAGTGCGCGATCGAGGCGCTCGTCCGGCGCGGCGGCCCGCTCGTGGCGATCCTCTGGGGCGGCGACGCCCGCAAGCTGCGGCCGACGCTCGGCGCGGTCCCCGTCGTCGAGTCCGCGCACCCCTCGCCGCTGTCGGCGTACCGCGGCTTCTTCGGGTCCCGCCCGTTCAGCCGGACCAACGCGCTGCTCGAGGAGCAGGGTGCGGCGCCGGTGGACTGGAGGCTGCCGATGGAATAAAGTTGAAAATGAAACCTTTGGAGTGATCATGACCCGCATGCCCGCCCTCTACATCGGCCACGGCGCCCCGCCGCTCCTCGACGACCCGATCTGGTCCGGCCAGCTCGCCGCGTGGGCCGCCGACCTGCCGCGGCCGCGGGCGATCCTGATCGTCAGCGCGCACTGGGAGTCCGCGCCGGTGAGCCTCAGCGCCAGCGGCGCCGACCTGGTCTACGACTTCGGCGGGTTCGACCCGAAGTACTACCGGATGACCTACGAGACCCCGGACGCCACCGCGCTCGCCGCCCGCATCGCGGCGATGATGCCGGCCACGGAGCCGGTCCACCAGCACGCGAGCCGCGGGCTCGACCACGGCGCGTGGGTGCCGCTGAAGATCATGTACCCCGACGCCGACATCCCCGTCCTGCAGATGTCGCTGCCCACCCACGACCCCGTGCGGCTGCTGGCACTGGGCGAGCGGCTGCGGCCGCTGCGCGACGAGGGCGTGCTCATCATCGGCTCCGGCTTCCTCACCCACGGCCTGCCGTTCCTGACCGAGTTCCGCATCGACGCGGCCGTCCCCGGCTGGTCCGCGGACTTCGACGCCTGGGCCGGCGAGGCCCTGGCGCGCGGCGACGTCGACGCCCTCGCCGACTACCGCCACCAGGCCCCGGGCATGCCCTACGCCCACCCGACCGTCGAGCACTACTCGCCGCTCTTCGTCACCCTCGGCGCAGCCACCACCCCCGACGAGCCCGGCCTCCAGGTCGTCGACGGCTTCTGGATGGGGCTCTCGAAGCGGTCGCTGCAGGTTGCCTGAGCAGATTGAGCAGCCCCGCGCCTGAGCCCGCGGGCGCAACGGGCGCGTCGAAGTCCGGTCGGTCGGGAGACGACCTCGTGTCAGCGGATGCCGGTCCGCCGCATCATCCGCAGGCCGCCGAGCATCCCCTTGACGTACGCGTCGTAGTCCTGGCCCGGGCGCGCGCCCATCACCTGCTTCTTGAGCACCGCGAGGTTCTGCACGTCGGTGTACTTCAGCAGGCCCTGGTCGCCGTGCCGGGCGCCGACCCCGGACTGCTTCACGCCACCGGACGGCGTCCCCTTGGAGGCGTACGCCGTCGCCAGGATGTCGTTCACGTTGACGTTGCCCGACTCGATGCGCGCACCGACCTGGCAGGCACGGGCCAGGTCGCCGCCCCACACCGAGGCATTGAGGCCGTAGTCGGTGTCGTTGGCCAGCGCGATCGCCTCCTCCACCGTGGCGTAGGAGTGCAGCGCGACGACCGGGCCGAAGGTCTCGGTGACGCCGGCCCGCATCTGCTTCGTCACGCCCTCGAGGATCGTCGGCTCGAAGAAGGCCGGACCGAGGTCGGGGCGGGCGCGTCCTCCGGTGAGGACGCGGGCCCCCTTGGCCACGGCGTCCTCGACGTGCGACCGCACCCGCTCCATGTGGTCCGGCGAGACGAGCGAGCCCATGTCCGGACCGAAGTCGTAGGCGGCGCCGATCGTCAGCGCCTCGGTCGCGGCGACGAAGCGCTCGCGGAACTCGGCGTACCTCGACTCGGGCAGGTACATCCGCTCGATGTGCATGCAGATCTGGCCGGTGTTGCCGAAGGCGCCGAAGATCGCTCCCGGGACGACGTCGTCGAAGTTCGCGTCCTCCAGCACCACCATCGGGTTCTTGCCGCCGAGCTCGAGGCAGCAGCCGATCAGGTTGCGTCCGGCCCGCTCGCCGATGACCCGCCCGGTCGCGGTGGAGCCGGTGAACATGACGTAGTTGGCGTGGTCGATCAGCGTCGGGCCGACGTCGGGGCCCTCGCCGCAGACGACCTGGAAGAGCCCCTTCGGGAGGCCGGCCTCCTCGAGCATCGAGATCCCCGAGAGCGGCGAGAGCGCGGTCTTGTTGTCGGGCTTGAGCACGACCGCGTTGCCGGCCATGAGCGCGGGCACGGCGTCGGAGATGCCGGTCGCGAACGGGAAGTTCCAGGGCGCGATGATGCCCACCACGCCCTTGGGCTGGCGGATCTCGGTCGAGCTGGAGACCAGCGGGACCGGGCCGCCGCGCTTGACCGGGGCCAGCAGCTTGGGTGCCCGCTTGAGGTAGTGGCTCATCACCATCACCGGGTCGCAGGTCTCCTCGATCGCCATCCGGCGGTTCTTGCCGCTCTCGGCCTGGATCAGGTCCGTGGTCCGCTCCGCGTGGTCGAGGAAGAGGGAGTGCGCGCGCTTGAAGACCGCGAGCCGCTCCTTGAGCGGACGGGCCGCCCACTCCCGCTGCGCCGCGCGGGCCGTCGCGAACGCCGCCTCGATGTCGGCCGGCGTCGACTGGGGCAGCTCGACGAGCACCTCACCGGTGTAGACCTCGGTCAGCTTCCAGGTGCCGCCGCTGGTCGACGGGACCCGGGCGACCAGGCCCCGGAGGAAGTCGTCGGTCAGGGACGCGGGTCGCTGCAGGGTCATGGTCACGCCCTTCCGAGCACGAGGTCGGCGCCGCGCTCACCGATCATGATCGCGGGCGCGTTGGTGTTGCCACCGGTGATCGACGGCATGATCGAGGCGTCGCAGACCCGCAGGCCCTCGATGCCGCGGACCCGGAGGTCCGGCGTGACGACGGCCAGCTCGTCCACGCCCATCCGGCAGGTGCCGACGCCGTGGTAGACCGACGTCGCCCGGTTGAGGATCTGGTCGCGCAGCTCCTGGCCCCGCACGGTCGCGCCGGGGTGGATCTCCTCCTTGACCGCGCCCCCGAACGCCGAGGACCCGAAGATCTCGCGGGTCATCTCGGAGCCCTCGGCGAGGACCTCGAGGTCGCCGGGATCGGCGAGGTACGAGAAGTCGATGAGCGGCGAGGCCGTCGGGTCGGCCGAGGCCAGCCGCACCGTGCCGCGGCTGCGGGGGTAGATCAGCGTCGCGAGCACGGTCAGCGCGGTGCGCTTGTCGACGTCGTGGCGGATCGGCGCGTCCTGGTTCGGCGAGACGTAGGCCCACGGGAGCAGGTGCAGCTGCAGGTCCGGGACGTCGGTCGCCTGCGACGTGCGCAGGAAGGCGACCGACTCGAAGACCGAGTTGGCCAGGAACGTCCGCCCCGGCCGCAGCGCCTCCTCGACGACGCCCCTGGCGAAGTACGCCGGCGTCCCCCGCATCTTCGTCGACGTCACGTGGAAGGTCAGCGCGTGGAAGAGGTGGTCGTGCAGGTTGTCGCCGACCGGCAGGTCCGCGAGCACGTCGATCCCGTGGTCGCGCAGGTGCTGCGCCGGGCCGATGCCCGAGAGCATCAGCAGCTGCGCCGAGCCGACGAAGCCGGCCGAGAGGATGACCTCCTTGCCCGCCCGCACGGTGCGGTGGGCGCCCCTCTTGTCGGTCACCTCGACCCCGGTGGCGCGGCCGTTCTCGACGACGACCTTGCGGACCAGCACCTCGCTCTGCAGGTCGAGCGTGGGGACGTCGAGGTGGTGGAGGTAGCCGCGCGAGGCCGAGTAGCGCAGCCCGTGCGCGGCGTTCTGCTGCATCCGGCTCACGCCCTCCTGCGAGGCCGCGTTGTAGTCGTCGAGCACCGGGACGCCGAGCGTCTGGGACGTGGCCTCGAGGAACTGCAGCGTGCCCTCCTGCGGCATCGCGTTGCGGGTGACCTTGATCGGCCCGCCCGCGCCCCGGAACTCGTTGGCGCCGTCCTCGAAGTCCTCCATCCGCCGGTAGGCCGCGTTGACCTCGTCGGCCGACCAGCCGGTGCAGCCCTCGGCCGCCCAGGAGTCGTAGTTGGC
>JAEZKN010000091.1 GCA_023415395.1 Actinomycetes bacterium | reverse complement strand
TCGATCGTCGAAGGCCTCGCGGAGGAGGCCGACGAGCGCGTCGTCGTCAACATGGGGCCGCAGCACCCGTCGACCCACGGCGTGCTCCGGCTCATCCTCGAGCTCGAGGGCGAGACGGTCACCGAGGCCCGCTGCGGCATCGGCTACCTCCACACCGGCATCGAGAAGAACATGGAGTTCCGCACCTGGACGCAGGGCGTGACGTTCTGCACCCGGATGGACTACCTCTCCCCGTTCTACAACGAGGCGACCTACGTGCTCGGCGTCGAGCGGCTGCTCGACATCGAGGACGACGTCCCGGAGAAGGCCCAGGTCATGCGGGTCCTCCTCATGGAGCTCAACCGCCTCTCCTCCCACCTGGTCGCCATCGCGACCGGCGGCATGGAGATCGGTGCGCTGACCGTGATGACGGTGGGCTTCCGTGAGCGCGAGCTCGTGCTGGACCTCTTCGAGCTCATCACCGGCCTGCGCATGAACCACGCGTTCATCCGCCCCGGCGGGGTCGCGCAGGACCTGCCGCCCGGCGCCCTCGACGAGATCCGCGGCTTCGTCGCCCTGATGAAGAAGCGTCTCCCCGAGTACGCCGCGCTCTGCAACGCGAACCCGATCTTCAAGGCGCGCCTCGAGGGCGTCGGCCACCTCGACCTCGAGGGCTGTCTCGCCCTGGGCCTCACCGGCCCCGTGCTGCGCAGCACCGGCTACCCCTGGGACCTGCGCAAGACCCAGCCCTACTGCGGCTACGAGACCTACGACTTCGACGTGCAGACGTGGGACACCGCCGACTCCTACGGCCGCTTCCGCGTCCGCCTGAACGAGATGTGGGAGTCGCTGCGCATCATCGAGCAGGCCGCCGACCGGCTCGCGAAGATGGACGGCATGCCGGTCATGGTGGCCGACAAGAAGATCGCCTGGCCAAGCCAGCTGGCGATCGGCAGCGACGGCATGGGCAACTCCCTCGACCACATCCGCCACATCATGGGGGAGTCGATGGAGGCGCTGATCCACCACTTCAAGCTGGTGACCGAGGGCTTCCGCGTCCCGCCCGGCCAGGCCTACGTCCCGGTCGAGTCGCCCCGCGGTGAGCTCGGCGCGCACGTGGTCTCCGACGGCGGCACGCGCCCCTTCCGGGCGCACTTCCGCGACCCGTCGTTCACGAACCTCCAGGCCACGAGCGTGATGAGCGAGGGCGGCATGGTCGCCGACGTCATCGTCGCGATCGCGTCCATCGACCCGGTGATGGGAGGCGTCGACCGATAATGCTCGACGACAAGACCTACAGCGAGCTGCGCGAGATCGCGGCGCGCTACCCCGAGCCCCGCTCCGGGCTGCTGCCGATGCTGCACCTGGTGCAGTCCGTCGAGGGCCGCGTGACGCCCGAGGGCATCGAGGCCTGCGCCGAGATCCTCGGCATCACGGCCGCCGACGTCAGCGGCGTGGCGACGTTCTACACGATGTACAAGCGGCGCCCGGTCGGCGACTACCACGTCGGGGTCTGCACCAACACGCTGTGCGCGGTGATGGGCGGCGACGCGATCTTCGAGCGGCTCAAGGGCCACCTCGACGTCGGCAACGACGAGACGACCGAGGAGGTGCCGGGCAAGAAGAGCATCACGCTCGAGCACCTCGAGTGCAACGCGGCCTGCGACTACGCCCCGGTGATGATGGTCAACTGGGAGTTCATGGACAACATGACCCCCGAGTCCGCCGTCGAGCTGGTCGACGACCTGCGCGAGGGCAAGGAGGTCCACTCCACCCGTGGCCCGCGCGTCGTCACCTGGCGCGAGGCGGAGCGCGTGCTCGCCGGGTTCCCCGACGGCCTCGCGGACGACGGCCCGTCCGCCGGCCCCGCGTCGCTGGTCGGTCTCGACATCGCCAAGGCGAACGACTGGAAGGCCCCGGAGGTGGACCGTGGCTGACACGCTGACCCCCGTCCTCACCGCCAACTGGGGCGACGAGCGCGCCTGGACGCTCGCGGCCTACGAGGCCCGCGGCGGCTACCGGGCCCTCGACAAGGCGCTCGGCATGGAGCCGGACGCCATCATCGAGGCGGTCAAGGAGTCCGGCCTGCGCGGTCGTGGCGGCGCGGGCTTCCCGACCGGCATGAAGTGGGGCTTCATCCCGCAGGACAACCCGAAGCCGAAGTACCTCGTCGTCAACGCCGACGAGTCCGAGCCGGGCACCTGCAAGGACATCCCGCTGATGATGGCCAGCCCCCACACGCTGGTCGAGGGCGTCATCATCAGCAGCTTCGCCATCCGCGCGAACCAGGCGTTCATCTACATCCGCGGCGAGGTGCTCCACGTGATCCGTCGCGTGCAGCGCGCAGTGGAGGAGGCGTACGCCGCCGGCCATCTCGGCAAGAACATCCACGGCTCGGGCTACGACCTCGACGTCGTGGTCCACGCCGGCGCGGGCGCCTACATCTGCGGCGAGGAGACCGCGCTGCTCGAGGGCCTCGAGGGCCGTCGCGGCCAGCCGCGCCTGCGCCCGCCGTTCCCCGCGGTCGCCGGCCTCTACGCCAGCCCGACGGTCATCAACAACGTCGAGTCGATCGCCTCGGTCCCGAGCATCATCGACAACGGGCACCAGTGGTTCGCCTCGATGGGGACCGAGAAGTCCAAGGGCTTCGGCATCTTCTCGCTCTCGGGGCACGTGAAGAACCCCGGTCAGTACGAGGCGCCCCTCGGGATCAGCCTGCGCCGGCTCATCATGCTGGCCGGCGGCATCCGGGACGGCCACGAGCTGAAGTTCTGGACCCCGGGCGGCTCGAGCACGCCGCTGCTCACGGCCGAGCACCTCGACGTCCCCCTCGACTTCGAGGGTGTCGGCGCGGCCGGCTCGATGCTGGGCACGCGGGCGCTGCAGATCTTCGACGACAGCACCTGCGTGGTGCGCGCGGTGCTGCGGTGGACCGAGTTCTACAAGCACGAGTCCTGCGGCAAGTGCACCCCGTGCCGCGAGGGCACGTGGTGGCTCGTGCAGACCCTCGCCGCCCTGGAGAAGGGGGAGGGGAGCGAGGCCGACCTCGACCTCCTGCTCGACCAGTGCGACAACATCCTCGGCCGCTCCTTCTGCGCGCTCGCCGACGGTGCCGTCAGCCCGATCTCGAGCTCGATCCAGTACTTCCGCGACGAGTACGTCGCACACCTCACCCACGGTGGGTGCCCCTTCGACCCGGCGCGCACCACCGCCTGGGCAGGACAGGAGGTGACGGCGTGACGCTCACGTCAAACAGCGGGGCGCCGGAGCAGGCCACGGACCTGGTCACCGTCACGATCGACGGCGTCCAGGTCAGTGTCCCGAAGGACACCTTGGTGATCCGCGCCGCCGAGCAGGTCGGCGTGCAGATCCCTCGGTTCTGCGACCACCCGCTGCTCGCGCCGGTGGGCGCCTGCCGCCAGTGCCTGGTCGACGTGCCGGACGCCGGCAACGGCCGGGGCTTCCCGAAGCCGCAGGCCTCCTGCACGCTGCCGGTCGCCGAGGGCATGGTCGTCAACACCCAGGCCACCAGCG
>JAEZKN010000075.1 GCA_023415395.1 Actinomycetes bacterium | reverse complement strand
GTGCGCTCACATTCCGTCGCCGTCCCAGCGGCCGCGGGAGCGGCTGCGGACGGGCAGGGAGGAGATGATGGGGGCGGGGACGGGGTCGCCGTCCTTCCAGGTCACGCGGGCGCCCCAGTTGTGGGCGAGCTCGCCGGTGCGCTCGTCGGGGTGCTCGGTGTCGCGGCCGCTCCAGCCCCAGTCGAGGTCGATGGCCTCGCGGGCCGGGGTCGCCTCGCCGTGGTGGTGGTCCTCACCGTGCGCGTGGTCGTGCGCATGGTCGTGCGCGTGGTCGTGCGCGTGGTCGTGGTCGTGCGAGTGGCTGTGGCCGTCGGAGTGGCCGCCCTGGAGCTGCTCGGCGTCGGCGCGCTTCATCGCGGCGATGATCGCGCGGACCGAGGGGTCCATCCCGCTGCCCTGGTGCTTGACCGGGGAGTTGTGCTGGCCCTGGTCGATCTGGAACTGCCAGGACGCGGTCATCTGCCGCATGTCCTCCTCGGTGCGCCACGGGGTCGCCATGTCGTGGGTGGAGTGGGAGTGCCGCACCGGCGGGTGCGGCTCCTCGATGACGCCCTGGGGGCTGTAGTTGACCGCGTCGCCGCCCCAGCGCACCCACTCGTTCTGGGTGTACCAGTTCTTCAGCTCCCCGTCCGAGCGCAGCAGCCAGGTCGCCCCGCCCTCCATGGTGGTGAAGTGGCCGTGCTTGACCCGCGCCGGGCGGAAGAAGTAGGTGCCCAGGTCCAGGGTGCCGAAGTTGTACTCCATGTGGCCCTGGGTCGTGTAGGCCTCCTCGTAGCAGGGGTGGTGGGCCAGGCGGTGGTCCGACCAGCCCTCCTGGGCGTGCACCAGGCGGGTGTAGAACCCGGTGACCGGGTCGACGTGGAGGTACTTGATGAACAGCCCCGGCATCGGGCCCGGGTTCGGCACCGCGTCCCACTGCATGGCCTCGGAGTCGATGACGATGACGTCCTCCCGGGCCTCGGCCCACCGCTGCGCCCCGGCCAGGGACTCCACGGCGTCGAACCCGGCGTCGCCGTACTCGCGGTAGTGCAGCAGCTTCGAGCCCTCGGCGACCTTGAGGTAGTCGGTCGGGACACCCTTCGGGGCGTAGACGTAGCCCCCCTTGCCGATCTTGCGGCCGCCGTAGTCGATCTCGCCCTCGAGCACGTAGTACTCGGTGTTCGCGTGATGGATACCCGGGCCCCGACCCCACGCGGTGTGGAAGTCCACCCGCAACGAGGACGACCCGTCCTCCTCATCCACCGACAACCGGCGCTCACTGGCCCGGCCCTCCCCGCCCGGCAGCTCAGCGCCGTGCCAGACGTAGTCGTCTTCCTGGATCAACTCGACGTGCGGTCGCAAAGGAACGTCCTCTCAGTGGATGGGTGACGCGGTCAGTGGGTGGAGTCGGCGGAGTCGCGCAGCTCGCGCTTGAGGATCTTGCCGGCGGCGTTGCGGGGCAGGGAGTCGACGACCGTCCAGCGCCGCGGGACCTTGAAGCCGGCCAGCGCGGAGCGGCAGTGCGCCTCGAGCTCGGCGTCGGTGGCGCTGGCGCCCGCGCGGAGGACGACGTACGCCGCCACCTCCTCGCCCCAGGTCTCGCTGGGCAGGCCGACGACGGCCGACTCGAGCACCGCGGCGTGGCCGGCGAGGACGTCCTCGACCTCGCGGGGGTAGACGTTCACGCCGCCGGAGATGATGAGGTCCTTCTTGCGGTCGACGATGTGCACGTAGCCCTCGTCGTCGCGGATCACCACGTCGCCGCAGGTCAGGAACCCGTCCTCGGTCGTGCAGGCGACGGTGGCGTCGGGATCGTCGTGGTAGCCGTTCATGAGGAACGGCGAGCGGCTGAAGAGCTCGCCCGGCTCACCGTTCGGGACGGGGTTGCCGGCGTCGTCGACGACGCGGAGCTCGGTCATGAACCAGGCGTGGCCGACCGAGCCGGGCTTGGTGTGCTGGTCGGCGGGGCGGAGGTTGGTGATGATGCCGCCCTCGGTGGAGCCGTAGAGCTCGTGGATGCCGCACTGCGGGAACTCCGCCATCACCCACTGCTTGAGCGGCCAGGGGAGCGCGGCGGCGTTGAAGTAGAGCGTGTCGAGCGCCGAGAGGTCGTGCTTGCCGACCGCGCCCTCGCCGAGCGCGCGCAGCATCTGGGCGTGGGTGGGCACGAGGAACGTCGACTGCACCCGGTCGCGCGCACAGAGCGCGAGGAACTCCTCGGGGTCCCAGTGTCGCAGCATCGTGACCGTGCCGCCGGTGTAGACCGGCGCGTAGCCGAAGGCGAACCCCGCCCCGTGGTACATCGGCGCGACCGCGGCGGACCGCCGCCCGGGGCCCAGGCCCCACTCGAGGGCGGAGAGGTAGAAGGTGAGCGCCCGGCTGCGGTGGGAGATCACGACGCCCTTCGGCCGCCCGGTGGTGCCGGAGGTGTAGGCGATGCAGAACGGGTCGAGCTCGTCGACGGCGACCATCGGGTCGACCGCGCGGGCGGCGGCCAGCGCCTCCTCGTAGTCCGGTCCGAGCTGCGTGCCGCCGATCGAGAGGACGGTCAGCCCGAGGTCGGCCACGGCGTCGCCGGCAACGGCGGCGAGGGCGTCGTCGAGGACGATCGCGCGGGCGCCGGAGTGCTCGAGGATGTAGCGACTCTCGGCCGGCGTGAGCCGGGGGTTCAGCGGCACCATGACCAGGCCCGCCTTGGCGATGCCCGCGGCGATCTCGGGGTACTCCAGGCGGTTGCCGAGCAGCACGGCCACCCGCTCGCCGGTGCTCAGGCCCCGGGAGAGCAGGCCGCTGGCGAGTCGGCTGGCGCGCTCGTCGAGCGCGGCGAAGCCCAGCGTGCGGTCGCCGTCGATGACCGCCGTGGTCGACGGGGTGGCCCGGGCGAACTCCCGGATCCCACCCGCGATGGTGAGCGCAGCGCCGCCGGTCCGAATCATGGATATAAGAATATACGATCTAGGACACCCGTCCAGAGGTGGGAGTAAAACGATCGCCCGGCGTGTTGCCCCGCCATGCGCATCGAGATCTGGAGCGACGTCGTCTGCCCGTGGTGCTACGTCGGCAAGCGGCGCCTGGAGGCGGCGCTGGCCGGGTTCGACCACGCCGACGAGGTCGAGGTCGTCTACCGCTCCTTCCAGCTGGACCCGTCCGCGCCGCACCGCGGCACCGAGCTCACCTCGGAGACGCTGGCGCGCAGGATCGGCCGTGCTCCCGACGCCGTCCGCGACATGCAGCAGCAGCTGGTGGACACGGCTGCTGCCGACGGCCTGGAGCTGCGGCTGTTCGAGACCGTCCACACCAACACCGCCGACGCCCACCGCCTGCTCCACCTGGCCCTCGCCACCGGCGGCCCCGAGCTGCAGGTCCGGCTGAAGGAGGCGCTGCTCTCGGCGTACTTCGAGCAGGCCCGCGACGTCGGCGACCACGACGTCCTGGCCGAGGTCGCGGTCGCGGCCGGCCTGGACGAGGAGCGCGTGCGCGCGGTCCTCGCCGGTGCGGAGTACGCCGACCTGGTGGCTGCCGACGTGCGGCAGGCCCGGGCCTACGGAGCCACGGGTGTGCCGTTCTTCGTCTTCGACCAGAGGTTCGCCGTCTCCGGCGCGCAGCCGGCGGACGTCTTCCGCCAGGCGCTGGACCAGGCGTGGGCCGCGGC
>JAEZKN010000060.1 GCA_023415395.1 Actinomycetes bacterium | reverse complement strand
TTTGCAAGCAGGGGGTTAGGGGTTCGAGTCCCCTAGGCTCCACCGATTCTCGTTCCCCTTCGCGGTCCACGGCCACCCGCCGGCCGCTCGGTCGTCCCGAGCCGGCGCAGGTCTGCGGCGGGGCGCCACGTACCCTGGAAGAGTGCACGACAAGCTCGCTCCGCGGTTCTGGGGCGCGCACCTCCTCGCGCTCGTGTGCGTGGGCATCGCCGTCGGCCTCGGCCTGTGGCAGTACGGCGCCTGGCAGGCCCACCGCGAGGCGGAGGCCGCCGACCTGACCGACGTCGCGCCGGTCCCGATGACCGACGTCCTCGGCCCCGACGACCCCTTCCCCGCGCCGTACGTCGGGCAGCCCGTCACCGTCTCCGGCACCTGGGTGCCCGCCGGCACGGTCTACGTCTCCGGCCGCGAGCACGACGGCCGCGAGGGCTACTGGGCCGTGACGCCGGTGACCGTCGCCGGGAGTGACGCCGCGGTGCCGGTGGTGCGCGGCTGGACCGCCACGGTCGAGGACGCCCCCACCCCGCCGACCGGTCCGGCCGAGGTCGAGGGCTGGCTCCAGCCGGGCGAGGGCACCGGTCAGGTCGACGACGACCCGACCGACGACGTGCTGCCCCAGCTGCGCCTGGCCGACGTGATCCAGCACGTCGACCAGGACCTCTACGGCGCCTACGTGGTCTCCTCTGCGCCCGGACCCGGGCTCGCGGCGGCCGACCTCGAGCAGCTGCCCGAGGTCAGCGCGACGACCGGGCTCAAGAACTTCCTCTACGCGGTCGAGTGGTGGATCTTCGGCCTGTTCGCGGCCTACATCTGGTGGCGCTGGGTGCGCGAGGTCACGGAACCGGCCACCCCCGCGGAGGTCGCCGCCGGGGCCCCCGAGGACGACCCGGTACGGTCGGGATCGTGAGCGAGAAGCACCCCGTCGACCCCGAGCTGCGCCGGCCGCTGCTGGCCTACCGCGTGATGGCGACCATCGTCGGTGTCCTGCTCGTGGTGCTCGTCCTCGTCGGCGTGCCGCTGGCCAACTTCGACGGCACCGGGATGTGGGGCATCTTCCCCAGCACCCCCGACATCTGGGCGGCGGGCTCGGGCGCGCACGACCTGGGCGAGGCGATCACCGAGTACCTCGGCGTCGCGCACGGCTGGCTCTACATGATCTTCCTGGTCACCGCGTTCCTGCTCTCCCGCAAGGCGCGCTGGCCGATCGGCTTCACCCTGGTGACGCTGCTGTGCGGCACGGTCCCGCTGCTCAGCTTCTGGGCCGAGCACCGCGCCACGGCGCGCGTGCGTGCCGAGCACCCGGCCCCGGTGGAACACTCCCCCGTGTGACCACCCCGCGCCGGACGACCGCCTTCGTGCTCGGCGGCGGTGGTGTGCTCGGCGCCGTCGAGGTCGGGATGCTGCGCGCGCTCCTGGAGCGCGGCATCGCCCCGGACCTGGTGCTCGGCACGAGCATCGGCGCCCTCAACGGCGCCCTGGTCGCGCGCCAGCCCGGCCTCGAGGTCATCGACAAGCTCACCGCCCTGTGGCAGGGCGCGTCGGAGCAGACCACGCAGGTGTACGGCGACAAGCCGCTGCGCACGGTCCGCCGGGCCGTGAGCACCGGCACGCACCTGTGGTCGGCCAAGCCGCTGCGCCAGGCGCTCGAGGAGGAGCTCGACGGCGTCACGTTCGAGGAGCTGCCGGTGCGCTTCCAGGTGTGCGCGGCCAGCATCGAGCGGGCGGCCGAGCACTGGTTCGACTCGGGCCGGGTCGTCGACGCAGTGGTCGCGAGCGCGGCCGTGCCCGGCCTGTTGCCGCCGGCCCAGGTCGGCGGCGAGCACTACCTCGACGGCGGCATCGTGAACTCGATCCCGCTCGGCCGGGCCGTCCAGCTCGGTGCGACCCGGGTCTTCGTGCTCCAGGTCGGCCGGATCGACCGGCCGCTGGCGGTGCCGCGACGACCGTGGGAGGTGGCGCGGGTCTCCTTCGAGATCGCCCGGCGGCACCGCTTCCACCGCGAGCTCGCCGAGCTGCCCGACGGGGTCGAGGCGCACGTCCTGCCGGCGCGCGGCACGTCGGCCAAGGACGACAGCCTGCTCGGCAGCCGCGACTTCTCGGGCGTCCAGCAGCGGATCGACGAGACCTACGCCGCCTGCGTCGCCTACCTCGACGAGCACCTGCCGTGAGGTGGGTGCTGCGGCGGCTGGTCATCGCCCCCGCGGTCATCGGCCTCGCGGCCCTGGTCTGGGTGACGCTGCCCTTCTGGCTCATCGGGGCGGCGGCGCTCTCGCCCCTGGTGCGCGGACGGCTGCGCCCGCTGCGCGTCCTGTGGGTGGCGATCGTCTACCTCACCTGCGAGGCGCTGCTCCTGGTCACCATGCTCGGCCTGTGGATCGCCAGCGGCTTCGGGTGGCGGCTGCGCGCGCCGTACTTCGAGGGCATCCACTACGACCTGGTGCAGGGCACCATGTGGGTCTTCTTCCAGGAGGCCCGGCGGGTGCTGCGGCTGACCATCGCCACCGAGGGTCCGGCGCCCGACGCGCACCCGGGCCGCCCGATCCTGGTCTGCTGCCGCCACGCCGGACCGGGCGACTCCTTCGTGCTCATCCACACGCTGATGGCGTGGTACCACCGAGAGCCGCGCGTCGTGCTCAAGGACACCCTGGCCTGGGACCCGGCGATCGACGTGCTGCTCAACCGGATCCCGGCGCGCTTCATCACCCCGAACCCGCGGCAGGGCGAGGAGCTCGACGACCAGATCGCCTCGCTGGCCTCCGGGCTGGACGAGAACGACGCCTTCGTGATCTTCCCCGAGGGCGGCAACTTCACCCCGCAGCGGCGGGAGCGGGCCATCGCCCGGCTGCGGCGCCTCGGCCTGGAGCGGATGGCCCAGCGGGCCGAGCAGATGATCCACGTGCTCGCGCCCCGGCCGGGCGGGTTCCTCGCCGCGCTCGACGCCGCCCCCGAGGCCGACGTGGTGCTCGTCGCGCACACCGGGCTCGACCACATGCTCACCGTGGGTGACGTGTGGCGCGAGCTGCCGATGGACAAGCAGATCGTGATGCGCTGGTGGCAGGTGCCGCGCGACGAGATCCCCGCCGGCCGCGAGGAGCGGATCGACTGGCTGTACAGCTGGTGGGAGCGGATCGATGACTGGATCGTCGAGAACCGCCCCTAGCCCGCCGGGTCAGTCCTTCTTGTCGACCTCGACCACGTCGGCCGGGTCGTCGGGCGTGGTCACCGGGTGCGGGGCCTCGGCCTGGTCGGCGATCGCCTCGGTCGGCGTCGCGCCACCGGCGTCGGTGTCGGCGTGCCGCGGCGCCGGGGTGGGCGTGTAGGACGACTGCCAGTTCTGGCTCTCGTTGCCGCCGCGCAGCTTCTTGGCCACGAACGCGGCGCCTGCGGCGATCCCGGTGATGAGCAGCAGCTTCTTGAGCCTGCCGCCCTTCTTCTTCTTCGGCGCCGCTGCCTCGGTGGCGGTGGTGGAGACCTCGCTGGCCTTGTCGGCGACGACCTGGGCACCGGTGGCGAGCTTCTCCGCGGCCAGGGCGGCACCGGTGGCCACGACCGGCGCGGCCTTGGCCTTGGCGTCGGCGAGCGCCGGGCCCGCCTTGGCCTTGGCGTCGGCGAGAGCGGGGCCGGCCTTCTCCTTCGCCACGGCGACGGCGTTCTCCACCTGGGGCTTCACCTGCTCGGCGTACTGCGCCACGGTGTCGGTGGCCTGGTCGAGGAGGGTCTTGTTCTTGCGGAGGCCCATCGTCGGCACTTCCTCTCGTCGAGTCTGTCTCATCCGATCATGGCACCCGGGGGGTCACCAGCGTCGTGCTGCTTGGCGCACGTGCGAGGATCGGGGACGCACCATGCCCGAGGTACGCCCCGGGTGTACCCACCTTGAGCGAGAGGCAACCATGGCTGACCAGGCCGTCCTGCACACGAACCGCGGCGACATCACGCTGAACCTGTTCCCGAACCACGCGCCGGAGACGGTCGCGAACTTCACGGGCCTGGCCGACGGCTCCAAGAGCTACGACGCCGGCAACGGCCGCAGCGGCCCCTTCTACGACGGCCTCACCTTCCACCGCGTGATCGCGGGCTTCATGATCCAGGGCGGCTGCCCGCTCGGCACCGGCACCGGCGGCCCGGGCTACACCTTCAAGGACGAGCCGCACCCCGAGCTCACCTTCGACAAGCCCTACCTGCTCGCGATGGCCAACGCC
>JAEZKN010000560.1 GCA_023415395.1 Actinomycetes bacterium | reverse complement strand
TGCAGTCGCTTGTGGTCGGCGGGGTGGCCGCCGGCGTTGACGAGCTCCTCGTAGAGCGCGGTTCCGGCGCCCTCGAAGAGGGCTCGCTCCTCGGGACCGAAGGAATCCACGCTCCCTACCCCTCTCGCACACCCCCCGTGTGACCAGTGAGGGTGATGATTCCACACCCGTCCAACCGCGAGGGCCCCGTCCGTGGTCGGACGGGGCCCTCGGCAGTCGTGCTCTGAGGTGGTACGGCGGTCAGCCGCCGAGCCGGGCGCGCAGCCCGTCGAGCTCGGTCCAGAGGACGCCCGGCAGGTCGTCGCCGAACTTCTCGAACCACTCCTGGATCTGCGGGAGCTCGGCCTTCCACTCCTCGACGTCGACGTGCAGCGCGGCCTCGAGCTGCTCGGCCGTCATGTCGAGACCCTCGGTGTCCAGCGAGCCCGGCGCGGGCACGTGGCCGATCGGGGTCTCGACCGCCGCGGCCTGGCCGTCGATGCGCTCGACGACCCACTTGAGCACCCGGCTGTTCTCGCCGAAGCCCGGCCACAGGAAGTCGCCCTCGTCGTCGCGGCGGAACCAGTTGACGTAGAAGATCTTCGGCAGCTTGGCGGCGTCGTTGTCCTTGCCGACGTTGATCCAGTGGCCGAAGTAGTCACCGGCGTTGTAGCCGATGAAGGGCAGCATCGCCATCGGGTCGCGGCGCACGACGCCGACCGCGCCGACCGCGGCTGCGGTGGTCTCCGAGGAGAGCGGCGCGCCGAGGAAGGTGCCGTGGGTCCAGTCGCGGGCCTCGAAGACCAGCGGGACGGTGGTCTTGCGACGGCCGCCGAAGAGGATCGCGTCGATCGGGACGCCGCGCGGGTCGTCGTACTCCGGCGCGAGGATGTCGCACTGCTTGATCGGCGTGCAGTAGCGGGAGTTGGGGTGGCTGGAGAGCTCCTCGGACTCCGGGGTCCAGGGCTCGCCCTTCCAGGAGGTGGCCCGGGTCGGCGGGTTCTCCAGGCCCTCCCACCAGATGTCGCCGTCCTCGGTGAGCGCCACGTTGGTGAAGACCGAGTTGCCCTTGTTGATGGTCTTCATCGCGTTGGGGTTGGTGTGCTCGTTGGTGCCCGGGGCGACGCCGAAGAAGCCGTACTCCGGGTTGACCGCCCACAGGCGCCCGTCCTCGCCGATGCGCATCCAGGCGATGTCGTCGCCGAGCGTCTCGACCTTCCAGCCCGGGATCGTCGGCTGGAGCATCGCGAGGTTGGTCTTGCCGCACGCGGACGGGAAGGCCGCGGCGACGTACTTGACGGTGCCCTCGGGGGAGGTGAGCTTGAGGATGAGCATGTGCTCGGCCAGCCAGCCCTCGTCGCGTGCCATGACCGAGGCGATGCGCAGGGCGTAGCACTTCTTGCCGAGCAGGGCGTTGCCGCCGTAGCCGGAGCCGTAGGACCAGATCGCGCGCTCCTCGGGGAACTGCACGATGTACTTGGTGTCGTTGCACGGCCACGCGACGTCGGCCTGGCCCGGCTCGAGCGGGTGGCCCACGGAGTGGATGCACGGGACGAACTCGGCGTCGAGCTCGGTCATCCTGTCGAGGACCGCGGTGCCCATGCGGGCCATGACGCGCATGGAGGCGGTGACGTACGCCGAGTCGGTGACCTCGATGCCGAACATCGGCTTCTCGGCCTCGAGGTGGCCCATGACGAACGGGATGACGTACATGGTGCGACCGCGCATCGAGCCCTCGTAGAGACCCCGCATGAGGGTCTTCATCTGCCCGGGATCCATCCAGTTGTTGGTGGGTCCGGCGTCGCGCTCGTCGACCGAACAGATGTAGGTGCGGTCCTCCACGCGCGCGACGTCGATCGGGTCGCTGGCGGCGTAGAAGGAGTTCGGCTTGATGGCCGGGTTGAGCCGGGTGAACGTGCCGGTCGACACCAGGGCGTCGGTGAGCTCGGTCCACTCCTCGTCCGCCCCGGTGCACCAGTGGATCCGGTCGGGCTGGGTCATCGCAGCGACCTCGTTGACGAAGTCGAGGATGCCCTGGTGGGTCGTCGGGGCGGTGGTCGGGGCCGTCGTGGTCTCGGCAGTCATGGCCTGTTCCCTCTCGCGGGTGCCGCGGTGGCTCGCTCGGCGTCGTTGTCGGCGACTCTTCTGTGCCCACAAGGGAGACGGTGCCGGACTGCTCCGACCCCGTGGGTGTGGTGACAGTAACCGGGATTCTGGTCTCTACACATTGGAACGATCAACGCTAGGTGGGGGGCGTCACATCCCTTGTTCTGAGCGGGATTCGGCGTTCTCGCCAGTGCGGAGTTGGGTCTTTTCCGGACCAAACCCCGACGTCCTGCCCGACGTCCTGCCCCCGCCCGGGCGCCGGGTCGGCGCCGGGGTGGTGCCCTGATTTCGGCATCGCCGACGAGGTCGGCTATCCTCGTCCAGTCGCTCACCTCGGTGGGTCGGCGGGCGCCCGTAGCTCAACGGATAGAGCATCTGACTACGGATCAGAAGGTTTGGGGTTCGAATCCCTACGGGCGCGCAGAGCAGTCAGAGCCCGCGCCGGACGGCGCGGGCTCTGGTCATTTCCCGCTCCCGCCGGTCGACGGTCTGTCTCATCCCGACCGTCCGTGGCAGAAGCCGGCGCGGGTTCGGGCACAGTGTCCGCAGCAGGCGCGACGCACGGTCGCGCTGACCCAGGCGGCGCAGGAGGAGCGGTGGACCAGACCGACGACGTCGTCCCGGTGTTCTTCCTGTCCGACTCGACCGGGATCAGCGCCGAGACGATGGGCAACGCGCTGCTCATCCAGTTCCCCGGCCGCCGGTTCGAGCGGACGTTGATCCCCTTCATCCACTCGGTCGAGGACGCGCGCCGGGTCGTCGGCGTGCTCGACGCCGCGATGGAGGGGCCGGTGACGCCGCTGGTCTTCTGCACCGCCGCCACCGACGAGGTGCGCCAGGAGCTGCTGCGGTCCAAGGCGCCGGTCATCGACCTCTTCGGCACGCACATGGCGCGGGTCGAGGAGGTGCTCGGCGTGCGCAGCGTCCGCCAGGCCGCCCGGCTGCACGGGGTCGGCGACATCAAGCGCTACAACGAGCGGATGGCGGCGGTCGAGTTCACCATCGAGCACGACGACGGCCAGAGCCTGCGCGCGCTGGAGAAGGCCGACGTGATCCTCGTGGCGCCCTCGCGCTGCGGCAAGACCCCCACGAGCATGTACCTCGCGCTACAACACGGCCTCTTCGTCGCCAACTACCCGCTGGTCGACGAGGACCTCGAGCGCGACGCGCTGCCGGAGCCGGTCGGTCCCTACCTCGAGCGCTGCTTCGGCCTCACGACGACCGCCGAGCGCCTGCACCGCGTCCGCAACGAGCGCCGGCCCGGGTCGCGCTACGCCGCGCCGGAGCAGTGCCGCTGGGAGCTGCGCCGCGCCGCCGAGATCTTCGCCTCCCACCGGCTCCCGGTGATCGACACCTCGGCCAAGTCGGTCGAGGAGATCTCCACCCACATCCTCCAGACCCTCAAGGCCAACGCCCGCGGCGCCCGCCGCCCCCTCCGAAAGGAACCCCGATGACCGGCACCACCCCGGACAGCAGCGCCGCCAACGTGCGCTGGTTCGCCGACCTCGGCCTCGCGGACCTCGAGCAGGTCGGCGGCAAGAACGCCTCGCTCGGCGAGATGGTCTCGAACCTCGCCGACCTCGGCGTCCGGGTGCCCGACGGGTTCGCGACCACCGCGGCGGCGTTCCACCGCTTCATCGGCGAGACCGGGCTGCGCGAGCGCATCGCCGGGCTGCTCGACGGCCTGGACACCGACGACGTGCGCCGCCTGGCGGCGGTCGGCCGGGAGATCCGGGAGGCCGTCGTGGCGCAGTCCTTCCCCGCCGACCTGGAGGCCGACATCCGGGCGGCCTACGACCGCCTCGTCGCGGAGTCGGGCGACGAGCCGTCGTTCGCGGTCCGGTCCTCGGCCACGGCGGAGGACCTGCCGGACGCGTCCTTCGCGGGGCAGCAGGAGACCTTCCTCAACGTGCGCGGGATCGAGGCGATCCTGACCGCGGTCCGCGAGGTCTACGCCTCGCTCTACAACGACCGGGCGATCGCCTACCGCGTGCACCACGGGTTCGCGCACGGCGAGGTGGCGCTCTCCGCGGGCGTGCAGCGCATGGTCCGCTCCGACGTCGGCGCCTCGGGCGTGATGTTCACGATGGACACCGAGTCCGGCTTCGAGGACGCGGTGTTCATCACCTCGGCTTACGGCCTGGGCGAGGGCGTCGTCCAGGGTGCGGTGAACCCCGACGAGTTCTACGTCTACAAGCCCGCCCTGCGGGCCGGGCGCCCCGCGATCCTCAAGCGGGGCGTGGGCGGCAAGGCCACCAAGATGGTCTACACCGACGACGCGGCGGTGGGCCGGACGACCGAGTTCGTCGAGGTCGACCCCGCCGACAGCCGGCGGCTCAGCCTCAGCGACGCCGAGGTCGAGGAGCTGGCCCGCCACGCCCTCACGATCGAGGAGCACTACGGCCGGCCGATGGACATCGAGTGGGGCCGCGACGGGATCGACGGGCGTCTCTACATCCTCCAGGCCCGGCCCGAGACCGTGCAGTCGCGGCGGACCGGGACCCTCGAGCGCTACGCGATGCCGAAGGAGGCCCGTGCCGGCGCGGAGGTCATCGTCGAGGGCCGCGCGATCGGGCAGCGGATCGGTGCCGGCGCCGTGCGGGTCCTCAGCTCGCCGGAGGCGATGCACGAGTTCCAGACCGGTGAGGTGCTGGTCGCCGACATGACCGACCCGGACTGGGAACCGATCATGAAGCGCGCGGCCGCCATCGTCACCAACCGCGGTGGCCGGACCTGCCACGCGGCGATCATCGCCCGCGAGCTCGGCATCCCCGCCGTGGTCGGGACGGGCTCGGCCACCACCGACCTCGCGCCCGGTCGCGAGGTCACCGTGTCGTGCGCCGAGGGCGACACGGGGCTGGTCTACGAGGGGCTGCTGGACTTCGACGTCGAGCGCACCGACCTGGCCGAGATGCCCGACGTCCCGGTCAAGATCATGATGAACGTCGGCACCCCCGAGCAGGCGTTCGCCTTCTCGCGGCTCCCGAACGCCGGCGTCGGCCTGGCCCGCCTGGAGTTCATCATCAACCGCCAGATCGGCATCCACCCGCAGGCGCTGCTCGACCTCGAGCGCGACCCCGACGGCTCGCATGGCCTGCTGGACCCCGGGCTGCGCCGCGAGGTCGAGGAGCTGACCGCGGCGTACCCCTCGCCCCGGCAGTTCTTCGTGCAGCGGGTGGCCGAGGGAGTCGCGACGATCGCGGCGGCCTTCGCACCCGAGCCGGTGATCGTGCGGATGAGCGACTTCAAGTCCAACGAGTACGCCCACCTCGTCGGCGGGACGGCCTACGAGCCGGACGAGGAGAACCCGATGATCGGCTACCGCGGCGCGTCGCGGTACCTCTCCGCGGACTTCGCCGAGTGCTTCGCGATGGAGTGCGAGGCGCTGCGGCACGTGCGAGACGAGATGGGCCTGACCAACGTCAAGGTGATGATCCCCTTCGTCCGCACGCTGGCCGAGGCCGAGGGCGTCATCGCCCTGCTCGCCGAGCACGGTCTCGAGCGCGGCCGCAACGACCTGCAGGTCGTGATGATGTGCGAGGTCCCGTCCAACGCGGTCCTCGCCGCCCGCTTCCTCGAGCACTTCGACGGGTTCTCCATCGGCTCCAACGACATGACCCAGCTGACGCTCGGCCTGGACCGGGACTCCGCGCTGGTCGCGGGCGGCTTCGACGAGCGCGACCCGGCGGTGCTGCACATGCTCGACCTCGCGATCACCGCGTGCCGGGAGCAGGGCAAGTACGTCGGGATCTGCGGCCAGGGGCCGTCGGACCACCCGGACCTCGCCGAGTGGCTGCTCGAGCGCGGCATCGAGTCGATCTCGCTCAACCCCGACACGGTCGTCGACACCTGGCTGCAGCTGGCCCGGAAGGCCGCGGCCACCGGGGCCTGACGCCCGTCCGCGCCCGGCTGCGGCCCGGGTGGCTTGCACCCGGGTGCGGTCCGGCGGACCCGGGCCCGTACGGTGGTCACGCCGGTGTGACTTCGGACACCCAACGTCCGTCGGAGTCCGCGGACCCGTAGCCTCTACCGGTCGGTAACCCTCTCGTAGAAACGTGAGCTCCTCAGCATGCGCAAGATCCTCCCCGGGGTCCTGGTCGCCCTCGGCGCCTTCCTCGTCGTCGCCGCCGTCGTCGCCCTCACCTGGGCCCCCGCCCAGGTCGAGCGGACCCCGCTGGACACCGACAACACGACGTACCTCTCCGGCAGCGCGATGAAGGCCAACCCGGCGAAGGACTACGAGCTCGAGCCGCTCGACGTGGTCGCCTTCAGCACCAACCAGGCCGACGCCGAGGCCTCCGACGACGACGTCATCGCCTGGGTGAGCACGCTCTGCCTGGTCGTCGACGAGGGGGACCCGACCGGCTGCGTCGACGAGGACGACCCGCAGAACCGGCTGATCAGCGCGGAGACCGACGTCTTCGCCACCGACCGCCACACGGCCATGACCGTGGACGGCGAGGGCTACCTGCCCGAGGACGCCACGCCCCAGGAGGGCCTGCAGAACAAGTGGCCCTTCGGCGCGGAGAAGAAGACCTACCCCGTCTGGGACGGCCTCGCCGGCGAGGCGGTCGACGCGACCTACGAGGGCACGCAGGACATCGACGGTCTCGAGACCTACCACTACGTCGCGACCGTGGACGTCTCCGGCGTCGACGTGCTCGAGGGCGTGTCCGGTGACTACCAGGCCACGACCGACTACTTCATCGAGCCGCGCACCGGCACGATCATCGACCAGGTGGTCCACCAGGAGCGCGTCGCCGACGGCATCGGCCCGATCCTCGAGCTGGACCTGTCCTTCACCGACGAGCAGGTGCAGAAGAACGTCGACGACACCCGCGACAACCTCTCCACGATCGAGCTGATCGAGGACACCGTGCCGCTGGTCGGCTTCCTGGTGGGCATCCCGGTGCTGCTCGTCGGCGTGGCGCTGATCGTGCTCGGCCGGCGCTCGCGGCGTACCACCGCTGCCTGACCCGTCCCTGACCCGTCCCTGACCCGTCCCTGACTCGGCGCTGTCGGACCCGTCACACCGGGGAGTGGACCTTCGGCCCTACCCCGGGGGCTGGTCGGCTGCGAGGTTGGATACGGTGCCCCCACCGGGCGAGCTGGCCGAAAGGTGTGCTGTTCATGGTCGACGTGCAGGCAGTCCTCGACGAGGCAGGTCTGAAGAACCCGCAGGTGCGCGAGTACGTCGCGCACTGGGCGGAGATCACCCAACCGGAGCGGATCGAGGTCGTCAGCGCGGCCGACGACGCCCGGCTGATCCAGGAGTCCCTGGATGCCGGTGAGCTCCAGCCGGCGGGGGAGGGCCTCTACTACTCCCGCAGCTACCACAAGGACACGGCGCGCTCGGAGGAGCGGACCGTGGTGGCGACGAGCAACCCCGCGGACCAGGGCGTCTACAACAACTGGCGCCCGTCCTCGGAGATGAAGCCGATGCTGGTCGAGCGGATGCGCGGAGCGTCCGCCGGGAAGACGATGTACGTCATCCCCTACCTCATGGCGCCGCCCGGATCGCCGCTCGAGCGGTTCGCCGCCGGGGTCGAGCTCACCGACACCCGGACCGTCGCGCTGCACATGATCCGGATGGCTCGGGTGGGCGCGAAGTACGTCGACGAGCTCGAGGACCCCGACAGCTTCGTCCGCGCGGTCCACGTCACCGGCGACCTGGAGCACCTGGGCCAGGGCACGCCCGAGGACCAGCGCTACTTCGTGACCGTCGCCGACGAGCGCACGATCCTGCACTACGGCTCGTCCTACGGCGGCAACGCCCTGCTCGGCAAGATCGCGCACGGACTGCGCCAGGCCTGCTACGACGGCTGGAAGAACGGCTTCCTGGCCGAGCAGTTCATGCTGCTCGGGATCATCGACAAGGAGACCGGCAAGCGCTGGCACGTCTGCGGCGGCTTCCCGAGCGCCTCGCGCAAGACCAACCTGGCGATGACGCTGGCGCCCGACGCGCTCGGCGACCGCTACCGCGTCGAGTTCTACGGCGACGACATCGCCTGGCTGTGGGTGGGCGAGGACGGCCGCGTCTACGGGATGAACCCGGAGAACGGCGTCTTCGGCGTCGCCAAGGACACCAACGAGAAGACCAACCCGACCGCGCTCGACTCGATCCGGCCGGGCAGCGGGGCGATCTTCACCAACGTGGCCTACAACGCCGACACCCACGAGGTCTGGTGGGAGGGCAAGACCAAGGAGCCCCCCGCCGACGTCACCGGGTGGCGCGACTGGAAGGGCGAGCTGATCTCCGAGCGCGCCGAGGGCGACACCTCGCCGTGGGCGCACCCCAACAGCCGGTTCACGACCTCGCTGGCCAACGTCCCGAACGTGGCCTCGAACTACGAGGACCCCGCGGGCGTCCCGATCGACGCGATCATCTTCGGCGGCCGCACCAGCGACCGTGAGCCGCTGGTCCGGGCGATCACCGACCTGGCCGAGGGTGTCTACGACGGCCTGACGCTCGGCGCCGAGGCGACCTTCGCCGCCGAGGGCGTCGACGGCCAGCTGCGCTACGACCCGATGTCGATGCGGCCGTTCATGGCCTACGGCGAGGGCGACTACGCCGCGCACTGGCTCAAGATCATCGGCGCCGCGTCGCAGCCGCCGGTCTTCGCCCACGTGAACTGGTTCCAGCGCGACCCCGAGGACGGCCACTTCCGCTGGCCCGGCTACCGGGAGAACCTGCGCGCGCTGCTCTGGCTCGTGCAGCTCAAGGACGGCCTGGTCTCCGGGCGCGAGACGCCGGTCGGCGTACTCCCGACGGCGGACGAGCTGCGCCTCGACGGGCTCGAGGTCAGCCAGGAGGACCTGGACGCGATCTTGACCATCGACGTCGACCGCTGGTGCCAGGAGATGGGCTTCCGCGAGGAGCACCTGCGCCAGTTCGCCGGCCTGCCCGAGGAGATCTGGGAGGCACACCGCCGGGTGGCGGCGGCCCTGGACGCCGCTCGCTCGTAGCTCGCGGCGCTGCTTGTAACGCGGGGTTAGGCCGACTAGGAACCCCTTCCAACGGGGTGACCAGTGGACCTAACCCCGCGTTACATGCGTGGGCCGACGGCGGCCGGGCGTCTGGAACGGGTTCTAGGATGGGCGGCATGAAGACCCGGCTGACCTGCCCGTGTGGCGAGACGATCAAGGCGCAGGACGAGGACGAGCTCGTCGAGCTCACCCAGGCCCACCTGGCGGCCGAGCACCCGGGGATGAGCTACGGGCGCGACGAGATCCTGTTCATCGCCACCTGAGGGGTCCACCGGCGGGTCAGGGCGAGGGTGCCGAGCACCAGGACCGAGCCGGCCAGACCGTCGAGCCAGTAGTGGTTGGCGGTGCCGACGACGACCACGAGCGTGGCCAGCGGGTGCAGGAGCCACAGCCAGCGCCACCGGGTGCGGCACGTGGCGACCAGCACGACGGCCAGCAGCAGGGCCCACCCGACGTGGAGGCTGGGCATCGCGGCGTACTCGTTGGACATGCTGCCCAGCACCGGCGCCTGGTAGATCGACATGCCGCCGGCGTGGCCGGTGTCGACCATGCCGAGCGAGGACAGCAGGCGCGGCGGCGTGACCGGCACGAGCACGTGGAAGACGAGGGCGACCCCGGTGGCGAGCAGCAGCGCCCGCTTGGCCCAGGTGTACGCCGGGCGCCGGTAGCGGTAGAGCCACACCAGCACGGCGATCGTCAGCGGGAAGTGGACCGAGACGTAGTAGCGGTTGGCCAGGTCGACCAGCCAGTCGTGCCCGAGGGCCCAGGCCTGGAGCGACGCCTCGGCCGGCAGCCCCAGCCGGTCCTGGGCGTCCAGCACCGCGCGGGCGTTGGCGTCCGCGCGGCCCAGGTCGTCGGCGGCGAGCAGGCGGCCGACGTTGTAAAGCAGGAACGCCGCGAGGACCTGGGCGACCTCGCGCAGGACGTCGAGGCCGGGGGTGCGCCGGGACGCGGTGGGCGCGACCGTGCTCACCGCCATGCTCGCGCCACCTCCCGCGTCCGGTCCATGTCGGTACGACCGCCCGGCGGCGGCGTACTCATCGCAAGGAGCGGTGTGGACCGCGCGAGATACCAGCCTGGCGGGCGACCTACTCGCGGGGCGGGCCGGTGCTCTCCCGGACGACCAGCTCGGTGGGGAGCAGCACGTCGGCGGGCTCTTCGCCGCGCATCTTGGCCAGGAGCGTCTCGACCGCGCGCCGGCCCTTCTCGACGACGTCCTGGCCGATGGTGGTCAGCGGCGGCCGGGTCAGCGGGGCCAGCGAGCTGTTGTCGAACCCGACCACCGAGACGTCCCCCGGCACGTCGAGGCCGAGCTGGTCGGCGACCCGGATCACCCCGTCGGCGAACGCGTCGGAGAAGCAGAGCACGGCCGTGGGTCGGTCCGGCCCCGCGAGCAGGGTCCGGGCCGCGTCCTCGGTGGCGCTCGCCGGACGGTACGGCGCCATCGCGACCCGTGGCTCGATGCCGGCGGCGTCGAGGACGTCGCGCCACCCGAGCATCCGCTGCTCGGCGGGGAAGCTGGGCGAGAGCCCGCCGGCGTTGCTCGCGAGCGTGAGGATGCCGATGCGGGTGTGGCCGAGGTCGACGAGGTGCTGCGCGGCGGCGCGGGCGCCGCCGCGGTCGTCGACGTTGAGGCTGGCGACGCCGGCTCGCTTGGTCTGGTCGATGGCGACCTGGGGCAGGCCGCGCCGGTCGAGCCAGGCGAGGTCGACCGAGTCGGGCTCGCAGACGTAGAGCAGTGCGGCGTCCATGGCGACGTCGCGGGAGGGGACGTAGTCGTCGCGGCTGGGAGTGAGCAGCGTCAGAGCCAGGCCGTTGTCGGCGAGCGAGTCGGCCACGGACGCGAAGAACTCCGCCGCGATGGCGTCCTCGAACGCGTCGCTGAGGCGGTCGTTGAGCACCATGCCCACCGCCCCCGTCCGGCCGCGGGCCAGGGCCCGGGCCGCCGGGTCGGGGCCGACGTACCCGAGCTCGTCGGCCGCAGCCAGGATCTTGGCGCGGAGCTCGGCGCTGAGCTGGTCGGGTCGCGAGAACGCGTTGGACACCGTCATCCGGCTGACACCGACGCGGTCCGCGATCGACTGGAGGGTCACCTTGGCCATAGGTGACCCAGTATGGGTGGTCACCGAAGCCTCAGCTGGGCTGGCACACCTTCGTGGGCCGCGGGCGCGGCTCGACCCAGCGGGCCAGTGCGTGCAAGGCGGCGGCGGACCGTCCCCGGGTGCCGGCCAGGCGCGGTGCGCGCGGCTCGCGGTCCGGGACGACCGGGGCGTGGGGGCGGGCGCTCCCCGCGGTGGCGCGGGCCGCGCGGACGGCCAGGTCGGCGGCGATCGGATCGAATGTCATGGCTCCTCCTCCGGCAATGGGTGCATCACCTTCTTGACCGGTACAGTACGCCTCGTCCTCTGTACCGGTCAAGAGGAGCCGTGAGATCAGTCGGCCGGCTCGGCGGAGGGCACGTGGGTGACCTGGTCCCAGGTGAACACGTAGGCGGCGCCCCCCTCGGGAACCTCGAGGGTCAGGTTGCCGCCGCCGGCGGCGCCGCCCGCCCCGTAGTCGAGGTCCCAGGAGTCGTCGACGGCCACCTTCCACTCATACGTGCCGGCGGGCAGGTCGAACGTGCCGTGCCAGAGCCCGTCGGCGGTGTCGAAGGCCAGGTGCGTCGCCGCGCAGTCCGGCTGCCAGTCCTCCGGGCAGCCGAGCTCGCTCTGCAGGCTGCCGGCGACCGTCACCGAGTCGACGGCCGGCTCCGGCGCCGCCACCGTCACCGCGACGGCCCGGCTGATGACCGGCCCGACGCGGGGCTCGGTCAGGATCGCGCGGTAGCGCACGCGGGTCCCGCGCTCGAGGTCGGAGACGTCGTCGACCCAGGTGTAGGCCGGCGCCGAGTCGTCGGTGCCGAGGTCGGTCCACGGGCCGCTGCCGACGCGGCGCTGGAAGGTCACCTCCTGCCGAGGGCGCTGCGGGTCGACGGTCGCCTCGACCTGCACGGGGTAGACGTCGCCCACCCGGCCCCCGTCGGTCGGCGAGGCGATGCTCAGCTCGGCTGCCGGGACCCGGACGGTCCGCGCGGCCGTCCCCCGGGTGTGCCCGGCGTTGTCGAGCACGGCGGCCCGGTAGGAGACCCGGGTGCCCGGCCGCAGGGCCGTGGTGTCGTCGAAGACCTGGTACGGCGCCGCGTCGTCGACCCCGACCGTCCGCCACCGGCCGGAGCCGGTGCGCCGCTGGAAGGTCACCTCGTAGAACGAGGAGCCCTGCACCTGCGCGGCCACGTGCATCCGGCCGTGCGAGGCCTCCGCGGGCGCCGGCCTCCCCAGCGTGATCGCCGGAGCCTTCCGCGACCGCGGGATCCGCGACTTCGACGCGTAGACGACGGTCGACAGGCCCGGCACCCGGACGTCGACCCGGCCGCGCGCGTCGGTCCGGAGGGTGGCCGGCCCGGGGCCGTACACCTTGCGGAAGGCCGCGCGGGGCACGAAGGTCCGCGGCGTCGCCGACGTGGTCTCGGTGCTGTTGTTCAGGGCGACGACGTACTCGCGCTGCCGCCCGCGGTCGACCCGCGAGAACGCGAGGACTCCGGGACCGCGGGAGGCGAACCGCACCTGCTGCGCTCCGTCGCGCAGCGCGGGGTGCTCGTCGGTCAGCGCGGCCAGCCCGGCGATCGCCGTGTAGAGCGGGTGGTCGGTGACGAAGTTGTCGTCGGCGCCGGTGCGGTCGGTGCCGATCTGGGCGACGTCCTGGTACTCCTCGACCTGGCTGGGGAACATCGTCTGCCGCGCGGACTGGTCGCCACCGAGGCCGGCGAAGCCCTGCTCGTCGCCGTAGTAGACGACCGGGTTGCCGCGCGAGAAGTACATGAGCTCGTGGGCCAGCCGGTCGCGGCGCAGCAGCTCGGCGTCGTCGGCGTCCGGGTTGTCGGTCATCAGGAAGTAGCCGATGCGGCCCATGTCGTGGTTGCCGAGGAAGGTCGGCAGCGAGTAGGCGTTCGAGTCGGCGTCGGTGTACCAGTCGTCGCCGGCGAAGAACGCGGAGAGTGCCCGGGCGCTCCTGCC
>JAEZKN010000544.1 GCA_023415395.1 Actinomycetes bacterium | reverse complement strand
GCGTACGGCGAGGCCGTCGCGCTGGCCCGTGAGTCCGGTCAGGTGACCGAGCTCGCGGCCAACCTCGCCGGGCTGAGCTGGCTGCACGCCCGCCAGGGCCGCGCCGATGCCTGTCGGGTCGCCGGTGCCGAGGCCCGCGCGATCGGCGACGCCCACGGCGTGCACCTGGCTCGCGCCTGGGTGATGTTCGGGACGGCCGAGCTGGACCTGTCGCTGGGCCGGGTGTCGGAGGCCGTTGCCGGCTTCGAGGAGCTGGTCGGCCTCCTCGCCGAGCGCGACGTGGGCGACCCCGACCTCTCGCCGGTCCCCGAGCTGGTGGAGGCGCGACGCCGCCTCGGGGACGTCGCCGCGGCGGACCCGGTGGTCGACGACTACCTGGCGCGCGCCGACCGCAAGGGGAGCCCGTGGTCGCTCGCCCGCGCTGTCCGCGTCCGGGCGCTGCTCTGCCCCGACGACGACGTCGACGCCTCCTTCACAGCGGCGCTGGCGCAGCACGCGTTGACCCCGGACCGCTTCGAGACCGCGCGCACCCGCCTGCTGTACGGCGAGCGGCTGCGAAGGATGCGCCGCCGTACCGACTGCCGGGAGCACCTGCGCGCGGCGCTCGACGACTTCGAGCGGCTCGGGGCCCGGCGCTGGTCCGACGTCGCGGTCGGGGAGCTCGACGCCAGCGGCGTCACGCTCCAACGCCGCCAGACCGGCCCGGTCGTGGACCTGACCGCCCGCGAGCTGCAGATCGCCCTGCTCCTCGCCGACGGGCACACCACCCGGGAGGCGGCCGCCGCCCTCTTCCTCAGCCCCAAGACGGTCGAGTACCACCTCCGCCACGTCTACACGAAGCTCGGCATCGGCTCCCGCCGCGAGCTGGCCGAGCGGATGCGGGACCTCGGCTGAGGTCGCCGGGGTGTCGCGGCGGTCCCGACTCCGCGCGGAGATGTCGCTGGTTGCGCGGGTGGACGCGCAGCGGCCCCGCGGGAGGAAACCTGGGGAATCCTCCGCGGGGCCGCGCGTTCGTGCTGGTCAGGTGGTTTCGAGACGGTTGCTGCCCAACCTCCTCAACCACCGTGGGACATCAGATGTCGTAGTAGAGCTCGAACTCGTGCGGGTGCGGGCGCAGCTGCACGGGGGCGATCTCGTGGGTGCGCTTGTAGTCGATCCACGTCTCGATCAGGTCGGGCGTGAAGACGTTGCCGACGGTGAGGAAGTCGTGGTCGGCCTCGAGCGCCTCGAGGACGGCACCGAGCGAGGTCGGCACCTGGTCGATCTCGGCCATCTCGTCCGGCGGGAGCTCGTAGATGTCCTTGTCGATCGGGGCGGCGGGCTCGATCTTGTTCTTGATGCCGTCGACACCGGCGAGCATCAGCGCCGAGAACGCGAGGTAGGGGTTCGCCGACGGGTCGGGGAAGCGGCACTCGACGCGCTTGGCCTTCGGGTTCGAGCCGGTGATCGGGATGCGGACCGACGCGGACCGGTTGCGCGAGGAGTACACCAGCGAGATCGGGGCCTCGAAGCCCGGCACCAGGCGGTGGTAGGAGTTCACCGATGGGTTGGTGAAGGCCAGCAGCGCCGGGGCGTGCTTGAGGATGCCGCCGATGTACCAGCGGGCGGTGTCCGAGAGGCCGCCGTAGCCGGTCTCGTCGTAGAAGAGCGGCTCGCCGTCCTTCCAGAGCGACTGGTGGACGTGCATGCCCGAGCCGTTGTCGCCGAAGATCGGCTTCGGCATGAAGGTGACCGACTTGCCGGCCTCCCAGGCGGTGTTCTTGATGAGGTACTTGAACTTCATCACGTCGTCCGCGGCCTTGAGCAGCGTGTCGAACTTGTAGTTGATCTCCGCCTGGCCCGCGGTGCCGACCTCGTGGTGGGCGCGCTCGACCAGCAGGCCGCACGCCTCGAGGTTCTTGACCATCTCGTCGCGCAGGTCGCCGTAGTGGTCGTACGGCGCCACCGGGAAGTAGCCGCCCTTGAAGCGGGTCTTGTAGCCCCGGTTGTCGCCCTCCTTGCCCGAGTTCCACCAGCCCTCGACCGAGTCGATGTGGTAGTAGCCCTCGTTGGCGGTGGTGGAGTAGCGGACGCTGTCGAAGATGTAGAACTCGGCCTCGGGCGCGAAGAACGCGGTGTCCGCGATGCCGGTGGTGTTGAGGTAGGCCAGCGCCTTGCGCGCGATGTTGCGCGGGTCGCGCGAGTAGGCCTCGCCGGTGATCGGGTCGTGGATGAAGAAGCCCAGGTTGAGCGTCTTCGCCGTGCGGAACGGGTCCACGTACGCCGTGCTCGGGTCCGGGAACAGCGCCATGTCCGACTCGTTGATCGCCTGGAAGCCTCGGATCGAGGAGCCGTCGAAGGCGAGCCCGTCGTCGAAGACCGACTGGTCGAACGACGACACCGGGACGGTGAAGTGCTGCTCGATGCCGGGCAGGTCGACGAAGCGGACGTCGATCATCTCGATGCCCTCGTCCTTGATGAACTTGAGCAGCTCGTCGCTGTTCTGGAACATGCGTCCTCCTTGGCTGCTCTCGGGGTGCAGCCGACATGGGTCTCGGGCGGCCGGGGCGACGCTGCGCCGGACGTTGACCGCAACGTATGCACGGGCAGTTTCCCGACCGTATCCGGTTTGTTTCGTCCATGTAACAGGTGCCCGGGGCACGGACCCCTCAACCCGGCACCTACGCTGGCCTGCGTGCCCGAGCAGCCCCTGCCCTACGAGACCGCGTCCTGGGGACGCCGCGTGATCGCCCTCCTCGTCGACTGGTTCGTCTCGATGCTGGTCGTGATCTTCTTCATGGGCTGGGACGCCTACGCCGAGCCCGGCGGCTACGGCAGCCTCTACGTCCTGCTGGTCTTCGTCGCCGAGTCGACGCTCTTCACGACCACCGTCGGCGGCTCGTTCGGCAAGATGGCGACCCGCCTGCGAGTGGTCCGCGTCGCGGACGGCGGCCGCATCGACCCGCTGCGCTCCCTGGCCCGCGCCGTGGCGGTGGCGCTGGTCATCCCGCCGCTCGTCTTCAAGCGCGATCGCCGCGGCCTGCACGACCTGATCGCCGGCTCCGCGACCGTCACCCTCCAGGTCCAGAAGGCAGCCGGATAGCCCGGAAGAGCCAGGTTTGGCCCTGGGGTCGCTGGTTAGCCTGGGAGCATGCGCCAGACCACCCGACACCTCGCCGTACGCCGCGTCGCGGCCGCCACCGTCTCCGTCCTCGCCCTCGGCGGGCTCGCCGCCTGTGGCGACGACTCCGGTGACTCCGACAAGGCCGCCTCCGACTCCACCAGCCAGGTCGCCGGGGAGACCAGCGACGACCTCGAGGAGGGCGAGACGGTCGACCCGGCCGAGTTCGTCAAGACCGTCACCGAGGGCCTCGAGGCCAGCACGACCGCGCACGTCACGATGACGATGAGCCTCGGCTCCACCGGCGAGGTGGACGCAGAGGGCGACCTCGACTACACGACCGACCCGGCGAGCGTCGCCATGACGATGACCTCGCCGATGGGCGGCGGGGACATGGACATCCGCCTGGTCGACGGGATCATGTACATCTCCATGGGAGAGCTCACCCAGGGCAAGTTCATGAAGATCGACCCCAGCGACCCGAAGGGTCCGCTGGCCGGTCTGGGCATGGACGGCATGCTCGACCAGATGGACCCGGGCAAGGCCCTGGCCAACCTCGAGGGCGGCATCTCCGAGGTGACCTACGTCGGCGAGGAGGACGACCTCGACCACTACGAGCTCACGGTCGACATGCAGGCCATGCTCGAGCAGATGGGCAGCGAGCTGCCCCCGTCGGCCGAGTCCGAGATGCCCGAGACGATCACCTACGACCTCTGGCTCGACGACGAGGGCCGGTTCACCAAGCTCAGCATGGACGACCTGCCCATGGGCGGCGACAGCGGCTCGATGGAGATGACCGTCTCCGGCTGGGGCGAGGAGGTCGACATCGAGGCACCGCCGGCCAACCAGGTCACCGAGATGCCCGAGCTCGGGGCGATGATGCAGGGCGGCGCGGGCGCCTGACGCCCCCGCGGGAACGTTCCCCGACGACACAGGGCGGTGGCCCCCCGCGGGGGGGCCCCCCCGGGGGGGGGGGGAGCCC
>JAEZKN010000529.1 GCA_023415395.1 Actinomycetes bacterium | reverse complement strand
AGCTTGCCCTGGGCGAGCTCGGCCATCCCGGCGATCTCGTCGGCGACGGCGGGCAGGGTCACGGCGAGCTCGTTGCCGTGCGCGTCCGTGCGGCCGGCGTACGTCTCGGCGACGGTGAGCCCGGCGGCGCCGATGGCGATGTCGGTCTGGCCCTCGCGCCAGGCCCGGCCCGCGGTGTCGGTGACGATGACGCCCACGTTGCGACCGGCGCGCCGGAGCAGGCCCGCGCGCATCGTGCGCGCCGAGGCGTCCGGGTCCTCGGGGAGGAGCACGACGTGGTCGGCGGCGACGTTCGAGCTGTCGATGCCGGCGGCGGCCATCGTCAGGCCGAGCCGGTTGCGCACGATCGTGGTGGGCCCGCGGCGGGCGACCACGCGGGCGGTCTCCCCGGGCAGCGCGTCGTCGCGGGTGCCTCGCCGGACCCGGCGCTCGGCCTTGCTGACGACCTTGCTGGTGACGACGACGATGTCGCCGTCGGCCAGGTCGACCAGCGGCAGCAGCACCTCGACCAGGTCGAAGCCGGGCCGGACCTCCGGCGCGCCGGCGGGCGCGACGACCTCGACGCGGGTCATCGCGCGACCAGGTCCACGGCGGCCGCGGCCATCGCGGCGGTCGCGTCGAGGTCGGTCATCATGAGGGGTACGGCGCGGCAGGCCAGCCCGCCGGCGGTGAGCCGCTCGACCTGGTCGGCGTCGCGCTCGTCGACCAGCCAGCCGTCGAGGACGCCGCCCTCGGCGCGGCTGCCGTAGTGGAGTCCGACGCCCACGGCGCTGACCTCGACGCCGATCGAGGTCAGCATCTGCTCGGCCATGCCCCGCACGTGCGTGCCGCCGACGATGGGGGAGAGGCCGACCACGGGCGCCTGCGTGGCGACCAGCGCCTCCCGGACGCGCGGGACGCCGAGGATGGTGCCGACCGAGACCACCGGGTTCGAGGGCGGCAGCACGACCAGGTCCGCGTCGGTGATCGCGTCGATGACGCCGGGGGCCGGCGCCGACTCGTCGAGCCCCACGACCACGACGGTCTCGGCGGGCACCTGGGCGCGCAGCCGCACCCAGTACTCCTGGAAGTGGACGACCCGCCGGCCGCTCGGGGAGTCGGGGTCCGCGATCGCGACGTGGGTCTCCACCCGGTCGTCGGTCATCGGCAGCAGCGTCACGCCCCGGCCGAGGGTGGGGGTCAGCCAGCGGTTGCAGAGCGCGGCGGTCACCTCGGTGAGGGAGTAGCCGGCATCGAGCATCTGGGTGCGGACCAGGTGGGTCGCGACGTCCCGGTCGCCGAGGCCGAACCACGTGGGCTCGACGCCGTAGGCGGTCAGCTCCTCCTTGACGCTCCACGTCTCCTCGCGCCGCCCCCAGCCGCGCTCGGGGTCGATGCCGTCGCCGAGGGTGTACATCACGGTGTCGAGGTCGGGGCAGACCTTCAGCCCGTGGATCCACAGGTCGTCGGCCGTGTTCGCGACCACCGTGACGTGCGCGTCCGGCGCGACGCCGGGGAGCCGCTCGGTCGCGATCGCGTGCAACAGACCCTGCAGGAACCGGGCGCCACCCATGCCGCCGGAGAGCACCGTGATGTTGTGCATGCGGATACCTTCTCGCACGGGGGGACCGGTGCCGTGTCCAGGTACCCGCACTGATAGCACATGCGGGGTTGACTTTCGGGGTACGACAGGCATGTAATTCCCACAGTGTCGTTCACGTTTTCCTCGCGGTGATCCGGGCCCGTGAGACGCGGGACCGCAGGGGCGAACGGGGATGTGGGAGCAGTACCGGGTCGAAAGGGCGAAAGCCGTGAGAGAACTATTTCTCCTCGACGGGGACGCCGAGGATGCAGGGTGGCAGGACCGCGCACTGTGTGCGCAGACCGACCCCGAGGCGTTCTTCCCTGAAAAGGGAGGGTCGACGCGGGAGGCGAAGAAGGTCTGCCTGACGTGCGAGGTGCGCGACGAGTGCCTCGAGTCCGCGCTGATGAACGACGAGCGCTTCGGCATCTGGGGCGGTCTCTCCGAGAGGGAGCGTCGCAAGCTGAAGAAGCGCGCCGTCTGACTCACGACCGGCGGGGGCGTCCTGGGCACGGGGCGCCCCGCCGGAGTCACCGCTCCGGAGTTCGGGGCCTCCCCATCGGGCCGTTAGGGTTCGAGCCGTGGGTTCCTCGGTCACGGCACTGCTCGTCAGTCATGACGGCGGTCGCTGGCTCCCCGCCGTCATCGACGGCCTGAGGTCGCAGACCACACCGGTCGACGCGGTGCTCGCGGTCGACACCGGCAGCAAGGACGACAGCGCCGAGCTGCTCGAGCGGGCCTTCGGCGACGTGCTCCGCGCGCCGGGCTCGACCTCCTTCCCGGCCGCCGTCGCGATGGGCCTCGAGCGGATGCTCGTCTCGGCCTCGACCAGCGAGTGGGTCTGGATCCTCCACGACGACGCGAACCCGGACCCCGGCGCGCTCGCGGCCCTCCTCGCCGCGGCCGCCGCCGATCCCGACGCCGACGTCCTCGGCCCGAAGCTGCGCGAGTGGCCCTCGCTGCGGCGGCTGCTCGAGCTCGGCGTCACGATCTCCGGCACCGGTCGCCGCGAGACCGGGCTCGAGCGCGGCGAGTACGACCAGGGTCAGCACGACGAGGTCCGCGAGGTGCTCGCGGTCAACACCGCCGGCATGCTGGTGCGGCGCGAGGTGCTCGAGGAGCTCGGCGGGTTCGACGCCCAGCTGCCGATCTTCGGCAACGACATCGACTTCGGCTGGCGGGCCGCGGCTCGCGGCCACAGGACGGTCGTGGCGCCGCAGGCGATCGTCTTCCACGCGGAGGCCGCGCATCGCGGCGTACGCCGGACGCCGCTGACCGGACGCCACACCCACTACCAGGAGCGGCGGGCGGCGCTCTACACGCTGCTCGCGAACGCCCGGGCCCGGGCGCTGCCCTGGCTCGTGGTCCGGCTGTTCTTCGGCACCCTGCTGCGGATGCTCGGGTTCCTCCTCGTCCGCTCGGTCGGCGAGGCGCTCGACGACCTGGCCGCGTTGCTCAACCTCTATGCACACCCCGGCGAGATCCGGGCCGCCCGCCGGGCGCGGCGGGCGCTCGGCATCGAGCCTGAGCGGGCCCGGCCGCTGCTGGCCCCGTGGTGGCTGCCCTACCGGCACGGGCTGGACTTCCTCGGCGACCTGGTCACCGCGGCCACCAACCAGGCCGCCGACGTCGCCGAGCGGCGCCGGATGGCCGCCGCCGAGCACGCCCCGGCGAGCACCGTCGCCCGTCCGCGCAGCTCCCTGAGCGACGGCGAGGACGACTTCGTCGAGGACACCGGGGCGCTCGCGCGGTTCCTCACCAACCCCGTCGCGCTGGCGCTGACGCTCTTCGTGCTGGTCGCGCTGGCCGGCGCCCGCGCGGCGCTCGACCTCCTCGAAAGCCGGGCCAGCCGGGCCGTCCCCGACGACTCGCGCACGCCCTGGCCCGAGTTCTCCGAATATGGCTGCTTCTCGTGCCATCAGGGGCTCGACCAGGC
>JAEZKN010000522.1 GCA_023415395.1 Actinomycetes bacterium | reverse complement strand
GGCCCGGGTGGCGGACCGGCGGGACCGGTCGGACCGGACCAGCCAGGCCAACGACGCCACGCCGACGACTCCGGCGACCAGGCTCGGGACCACGTCGAGCGGGCCGGCGCCGGTCCGGGTCAGGGCGGCCAGGGCGGGGACCGCGACGAGCGCGGCGAGCAGCGCGGCGCCGTACGCGAGGCGGCGGCGCGCGAGCAGCCCGGCCACCCCGGCGAGCACGAGGACCCCGGCCAGCACCGAGCCGACGAGCACGGTCTTGTCGTGCGTCCCGAACTCCCGGATGGCCCACTCCTTCGCCGGGGTGGGCGTCAGGTCGATGACCGTCGAGCCGACCACCAGCACCGGCGACGAGGCCGGCTCGAGCAGGCTCGCAACGAGGTGCCCCGCGGCGACGCCGACGATCGCGGACAGCAGGCCGAAGGCGGCGTACGCCGCGCGGTTCCTCATGGGGAGGGTTCGGAGCGGACCGAACCTCAGGATTTCCTCAAGGGCCGGCGCGGTGCCCCGCGCCGGCCCTAGGGTGGCCGCCGAAGTCGCATCTGAACTGCCCGGGGGACGGGCTGAGGCTGGGGGGCCACGGCGATGAGCTCGCTGACGCGCGCAATTTCGGACTACTCGCACGAACGAGCACGACGCCACGGCGTGGTCGTGCTGACCTTGGCCCTGGTGCTCGGCGCCTTCTCGTTGGTGCTGCTGCCGGCGGCGCCCGCACAGGCGGCCGGCTCGAGCTCGCCGCGGTTCGTGTGCGCGACCGACGCGGTCTACAGCATCGACGGTGACTCGCACGCGCTCAGCAAGGTCAACCCGACCGCGGGCACCTTCACGTCGAACGGCAGCATCCCGGCGAGCAAGGGCGACGACCTCAACGCGCTCGCGCTGCCCAACGGCGGCGGCCGCTACATCTACGCGTTCAACCGCGCGGACAACCAGGTCGTCCGCTTCGACGCCGACACCAACGACGCCGACACCTGGAACGCGCCGTCGAACACCAGCGCCAGCAGCGTGATCGCCGGCGCGATCAACCCGGCCAACGGCATCTACTACTACGCCTCCGGCGGCTCGACGTGGAAGGTGTTCGCGTTCAACACCAACACCAACGTCTCGATCGGGCAGGTCGGCACGATCTCCGGCCTGGCCGGGAACGGCGACATGGCCTTCGACGCGGTGGGCAACCTCTACGTCGTCAGCAACGACACCGGGTCCGGCGGCACGGCCGGCACCCTGGCCCGCGTCAACGGCCCGCTGCCGACGACGGCGGGGTCGACGGCGTTCGCCTCGACCCTGCTCGCCTCGCTGCCGGCGGGCAAGGGGCAGTACGCCTCGATGGCGTTCAACGGTGACGGCTACCTCGTCATCGGCACCGGCTCCGGCAAGGTGCTCAAGGTCAACCCCACCAGCGGGGCGCTCCAGCAGGAGAAGACCGTCGCGCTGACCTTGTCCGACATGGCCTCGTGCACCGCCCCGAGCACCGCCTCGGTGCGGGTCGACCTGCCGCAGGGCCGGGTCAAGAGCACCGACCAGTTCAAGGTGACGCTCACCGGCGGCGGTGTCACCGGTGGGAACACGGGCACCACCACCGGCACCGACAACGGCCTCCAGGACCAGCCGGCCGAGGTCGCGGGCCCGGTCGTCGTGCTGCCCAGCACGACCTACACGATCACCCAGACCGCCGTGAGCGGCGCGGACCTCACCGACTACACGACCACGTGGAAGTGCGTGAAGGGCTCCGACGGCTCCCAGGTCGCGCAGGGCACCGGCAGCACCGGCACGTTCACGATGCCGTCGGGCTCGGGCAGCACGGTGGTCTGCACGTTCACCAACCTCCCGCTGAAGCCGGCCATCGAGCTCGACAAGACCGCCAGCGCGATCAACGACCTCGACGGCAACGGCCCGGACGCCGGCGACACGATCACCTACGGCTTCAAGGTCGTCAACACCGGCAACGTCGCGCTGAGCAACGTCGCGGTGAGTGACCCCAAGCTGAACCCGGTGAGCTGCCCGCAGACCACGTTGGCCGTCGGCGCGAGCATGACCTGCGCGTCGAAGACCTACACCCTGACCCAGGCCGACGTGACCGCCGGCAAGGTCGACAACACCGCCACCGCCACCGGCAAGGGCACCAACGGCAAGACCGTGACCGACGACGACAGCGTCACGGTGACCGTCCCGGCGAACCCGAGGATCGCCCTCGACAAGACCGCCGGCGCCATCACGGACGTCGACGGCAACGGGCCCGACGCGGGCGACACGATCACCTACTCGTTCACGGTGACCAACACCGGCAACGTCGCGCTGAACCCGGTGACGGTCACGGACGACAAGATCGGCGCGGTCACCTGCCCGACCGGCGCCGTGGCACCGGGCGCGTCCGTCACGTGCACCGCGGCGGCGTACGTCCTCACCCAGGCCGACGTGAACAACGGCAAGGTCGACAACACCGCCACCGCGAGCGGCAAGCCGCCGTCGGGCGTGAACGTCACGGCCACCGACTCGGTCACCGTCGTCGTCCCGACAGTGCCGAAGATCGAGATCGACAAGACCGCTGGTGCGCTCGACGACAACGACGGCAACGGCGCCGACGTCGGTGACACCATCACGTACTCGTTCAAGGTCACCAACACCGGCAACGTCGCGCTGACCCTCGTCGCGGTCAACGACCCGAAGCTCGGCG
The DNA here is from genome assembly GCA_023415395.1 of Actinomycetes bacterium. GTDB lineage: Bacteria > Actinomycetota > Actinomycetes > Propionibacteriales > Nocardioidaceae > Nocardioides. The sequence continues at coordinate 14,467 of JAEZKN010000522.1, read as the reverse complement.
GTGCGATCCCCTGCGCGGCCACCACGCTCGACCCGGGACAGTCGATGACCTGCCCGAGCAGGGTCTACCCGCTGACCCAGGCCGACGTGAACGACGGCAAGGTCGTCAACACCGCCACCGTCACCGGCAAGCCGCCGACGGGTCCCAGCGTCACCGACGACGACTCGACGACGACCGTGCTGCAGGGCCAGGCCGCGATCGAGCTCGACAAGATCGCCGGCACGATCGCGAACGGCAAGATCACCTACACCTTCAAGGTCACCAACATCGGCACGTTGACCCTCACCTCGGTCGGCGTCACCGACCCGAAGGTCGGCGCGGTCACCTGCCCGGCGACCACGCTGCTCCCGGGCGCCAGCACGACCTGCACGGCGGCCGCCTACACGCTGACCCAGGGCGACATCGACGCCGGGAAGGTCGAGAACACCGCGACCGCGAAGGGCAACCCGCCGTCGGGTCCGCCGGTGACCGACGACGACTCGACGAGCACCCCGATCCCGGCGTACCCGTCGATCGAGGTCGACAAGACCGCCGGCCCGATCGTCGACGTGGACGGCAACGGCCCGGACGCCGGTGACACGATCACCTACGGCTTCACGGTCACCAACACCGGCAACGTGACCCTCGACCCGGTCACGGTCGAGGACCCCAAGGTCGGGACGGTCGTCTGCCCGTCCGGTCCGGTCGCGCCGGGCGCGCAGGTCACCTGCACGCCGGTCGCCTACCCGCTGACCCAGGCCGACGTGAACGCCGGCAAGGTCGACAACACCGCCACCGCGACCGGCAAGCCGCCGGTCGGGGGCACCGTGACCGACACGGACAGCACGACCACCCCGGTCCCGTCCGCGCCGTCGATCCGGCTGGACAAGACCGCGAGCGCGATCGACGACGTGGACGGCAACGGCCCGGACGCCGGCGACACGATCACCTACTCGTTCGCGGTGACCAACACCGGCAACGTCAGGCTCGACCCGGTGACGGTGTCGGACCCGAAGGTCGGTGCGGTCACCTGCCCGTCCGGCGCCCTGGCACCTGGCGCGACCGTGAGCTGCACGCCGAAGACCTACCCGCTCACGCAGGCCGACGTGGACGCCGGCAAGGTCGACAACACCGCGACCGCCTCGGGCACGCCGCCGACCGGCTCACCCGTGAGCGACACGGACTCGACGACGACCCCGGTCCCCTCGGACCCGGGCATCAACCTGGTGAAGACCGCCAGCGAGGTGCACGACGTCAACGGCAACGGCATCGACGACGGTGACACCGTCACCTACACGTTCGACGTGACCAACACCGGCAACGTGACGCTCACCAACATCACGGTCGCCGACCCCAAGGTCGGGCCGGTGACCTGCCCGAGCGCGCCGCTGGCCCCGGGGGCGTCGACGTCCTGCGACCCGCGGGTCTACACGCTGACCCAGGAGGACGTGGACCACGGCTCGGTGGACAACACCGCGGTCGTGACGGGCACGCCGCCGACCGGCGACCCGGTCACCGACGACGACTCCCGGACCGTCGACCTGCCCGCGACCGGCTCGATCCAGCTCTCGAAGACCGCGAGCGCGGTCGAGGACCTCGACGGCAACGGCCCCGACGCGGGGGACACGATCACCTACTCGTTCCGGGTGACCAACACCGGCAACGTGCGGCTCGACCCGGTGACGGTGGCGGACCCGAAGGCGGGGCCGGTGACCTGCCCGGCCGGGGGACTCGACCCTGACGAGTCCTTCGACTGCACGGCCGTGACCTACCCGATCACCGCGGCCGACGTGGCCGCCGGGAAGGTCGACAACACCGCGACGGCGACCGGCACCACGCCGGGCGGCACCACGGTCCAGGACTCCGACTCCACGACGACCCCGGTCCAGCCGACGGTCACGAACGTCAAGGTCAAGAAGACCGTCGACGACGCGACCCCGCGCGAGGGCGACGTCATCACCTACACGCTCACCGTCACCAACACCGGCGCCGCGGACGCGATGGACGTGGTCCTGACCGACGTGCTGCCGGGCGGCGTGACCTTCGTGTCCGCCGACACCCCGTGCACCCGCTCGGGCTCGACGGTCACCTGCGCCCTGGGCAAGGTGCCCGCCGGCGCCACCCGGGCCGTGGACGTCCAGGTCAGGGTGGACCCGCTGCCGGAGATCGGCGCCGACCACCAGCACCTGTTCGACGTGCAGAAGACCGAGGTCCACGTGGACGTCGACCACGACGACCGCGCGACCGGCACGGTCTCCTGCATGCCGGGCTACGTCGTCACCGACGGCTCGGGCCGCGTGGACCACGTCGACCAGGGCACCGGCACGCTCGCCGACGTCCACCTGACCGAGAACCGGGCGACCGGCACCGGCGGCTGGCGGGCGACCTTCGTCAACGACGCCAGGGGCCGGGCCCAGGCCAAGGTGTTCGCGGTCTGCGTCAAGAGCGAGAGCGAGACGGTCGGCAACCACCACCACGACCTGGTGGTCGGTGCTCAGCTGAGCGAGACCCGCGCGCTGCCCACGGGCCGCACCGACGTCACGCTGACGTGCGCGCCGGGCCAGACCCCGATCCAGCCGGGCTACCTGCTGGACGGGACCGCACCGGTCGTCACGTCGTACCCCGAGGGCACGAACGGCTGGCGCTTCGGCGTGGTCAACGACGGCGCCGCGAGCACGGGGACGTTCACGATGCGCTGCCTGGCCGACCTGACCAGCACCGCCGCCGGGCACACCCACCAGCTGGCGCTCGACGAGGTCCGCAGGTCCGTGACGGTCCCGGCCGGGCAGACCGCGGAGTTCACGCTCACCTGCGCGGACGACGCCAAGGGCATCGTCGCCGGCTACGACGTCGACCCCGGTCTCGTCGTGCTCGGCAACGACCCGCGGCCGATCATCCGGGTGTTCAAGCTCCACAACCCGACCGACGGTCCGCTGACGGCGCGGCTCTTCCTGCTCTGCCTGAAGAACCGGACCGCGAAGGGCGCGGACCAGGGCGGCACCGTCACGAACACGGCGACCGTCACGACGTCGACCCCGGAGACGACGAGCAGCGACAACAGCTCGAGCGTCACGGTCACGGTCGACACCTCGCCGGTGGTCCTCCCGGTGGCACCCGTCGTGGTGTCCTCGCCCAAGGTCGTCGCCGCCACCGTGAAGTGCGGTGCGGGCGCCGGGGCCTGCAGGGGCGTGGCCACGCTGGTCACGTCGTCGAAGGTCAGGATCGGTGGCAAGACCGTGAAGGCCGGGACCGTCCTCGCCAAGGGCGCCTACCGGATCAAGTCCGGGGCGAAGGCGACGCTGCACCTGCGGAAGACCGCCGCCGGCAAGAAGCTGCTGGGCAAGATGCACCGGGCGCAGCTGCGGATCGGTGGCGAGGTCCGGACGGTGCGCCTCAAGCACTGACCGGCGGGCTGGGACGAGACGGGCTCGGGTGTGGGGCAGGATGGCCACATGCCCGAGCTCGTTCACTACGCCGTCGCCGACTCCGTCGCCACCATCACGCTCGACTCGCCGCACAACCGGAACGCGCTCTCGCGCCAGCTCGTGACCGAGCTGCTGGAGCGGCTCCATCGGGCCGGGGCCGACCCGGCGGTGAAGGTCGTCCTGATCACCTCGGCCGACCGGGTCTTCTGCTCCGGTGCCGACCTGTCCGAGGCGTCCTCGGGCGGCATGGAGGAGGGCACCCGCCGGATCATCGAGCTGCAGCGGCTGATCCTCACCCTCGACAAGCCGGTGGTCACCCGGGTCGTCGGCGCCGCCCGGGCCGGTGGCATCGGCATCGTGGCCGCCTCGGACATCGCGATCGTCTCCACGGAGTCGACCTTCGCGCTCACCGAGGTCAAGCTCGGCCTCGCGGCCGCGATCATCTCGCTCACCGTCCACGCCCGGATGAACCCGCGGGCCGCGGCGCTGACCACGCTCGGCGGCGAGGTCTTCGGAGGCACCGAGGCGGCGGCGTACGGCCTCGTCACGGCGGCGGTGCCGGCCGAGGACCTCGACGCGGAGGTCGCGAAGGTGTGCGCCTCGCTCGCCACCGGCGCGGCCCAGGGGCTGCGCGAGTCCAAGCGGATCCTCAACCACGACCTCGTCGCCCGGCTCGACGACCGCGGTCCCGAGCTGGCCGACCTGTCCGCGCGGCTCTTCGGGTCCGAGGAGGCGCGCGAGGCGATGACGGCGTTCCTTTCCCGGAAGAAGTAGGGCGCAGGTACGCTTGTCGACTTGCCGGAACGGTCCGGGACGAGGGGAAGCAAGCGTTGTCTGAAGAGCTGGTCGAGCGGGAGATCGCTGCCGAGCAGGCGTTCGTGGACCGGGTGTACGTGCAGCTGGCCGCCTCGGCCAAGGCGGCCCAGGCCATCGCCAAGGAGGGCCACAGCCGGGGCCGGCTGGGCCACGAGGGCGGCCTGGTCGAGCGCGACGCCATGGTCTTCCAGGCCGCGCGCCGGATGGCCCAGCTCGACGCCGCGCACGAGGGCCTGGTCTTCGGCCGGCTCGACCTGCGCGAGGAGGTCGACCCCGAGCCGCGCTACATCGGCCGGATCGGCCTGCGCGACGCCAACCGCGACTCCCTGCTGATCGACTGGCGCGCCCCGGCGGCCGCCGTGTTCTACCAGGCCACCGCGGCCGAGCCCCACGACGTCGTACGCCGTCGCGTGCTGCGCAGCAGCGGCCCGAAGGTCGTCGGCGGGGAGGACGAGCTGCTCGACGCGGAGGCCGAGACCTCGCTGCCGATCGTCGGCGAGGGCGCGCTGATGGCGCAGCTCTCCCGCGCGCGCGACCGGTCCATGCACTCGATCGTCGCCACCATCCAGGCCGAGCAGGACAAGGCGATCCGCGCGCCCGGCAAGGGCGTCGTGGCGATCTCCGGCGGACCGGGCACCGGCAAGACCGTGGTCGCCCTGCACCGGGCGGCCTTCCTGCTCTACAACGACCGCCGGCGCTACGAGAGCGGCGGCGTGCTGATCGTCGGCCCGAGCGGCGTCTTCATGCGCTACATCGAGCGGGTGCTCCCGAGCCTCGGCGAGACCGCGGTCGCGCTGCGCTCGCTCGGCGAGGTCGTCGACGGGGTGCGGGCCACCCGCCACGACGAGCCCGCGGTCGCCGACGTCAAGGGCGCTCACCGGATGGCCGAGGTGCTCCGGCGCACCGCCCGCCAGCAGGCGCCGGGCAGCCCGCGGGAGTTCCGCGTCTTCTGGCGCGACGACACCATCGTCCTCGACCGGGGCGAGCTGGGCCGACTGCGCCGCCAGCTGATGTCGCAGGGCCGCCGCAACCGGCAGCTGCCCAAGGTGGCCAACACCCTGCTCGACGCGATGTGGCGCCAGGTGCGTGGCGAGCGCGGCCGCGACCGCGGGCGCGCGGCGTTCAACGACGACCTCCTGGGCAACCGCGACTTCCTCGACTTCGTCGCCGCGTGGTGGCCGCCCCTGGACGCCCAGACCGTCTTCGGCTGGCTGCGGGACCCGGAGCTCCTCTCTCGGGTCGCCGACGGCGTCCTCAGCCCCGAGGAGCAGCGGCTGCTCTCGAAGTCGTGGAGCGAGTCCACCACGCTGAGCGTCGAGGACGTGCCGCTGCTCGACGAGCTGCGCTACGCGATCGGCGACGTGCCGGCGCGCACCGACGACGAGCGCGACCTCGACGAGACCGGCCTGCTCGAGGGCGGCGTCGACGTGCAGGAGCTCTTCACCGCCGCCGACCGCGAGTTCGCGCCGAGCGGTCGCGCCTGGGCGCCGCCGACGCACCGGATCGAGGACGACCCCTTCGCCCACGTGCTCATCGACGAGGCGCAGGACCTCACGCCGATGCAGTGGCGCATGGTCGGCCGACGCGGGCGGACGGCGTCGTGGACGATCGTGGGCGACCCGGCCCAGTCCTCGTGGCCGGTGCCGGCCGAGGCCGCCGAGGCCCGGGCCGCCGCCCTGGAGGGCAAGGACGTCCACGAGTTCCACCTCTCGACCAACTACCGCAACTCCTCGGAGATCTACGCCCACGCGGCCGCGTACGCCGAGCGGGTCGGCCTCGACGCCGACCTGCCGACGGCCGTCCGGTCCACCGGCATCGAGCCGCGGGTGGTCGAGGGCGTCGCTGACGCCGACCTCGAGTCCGCCACCCGCGCGGCCGTGGCCGAGATCGCCGCCCAGGTCGAGGGCACGGTGGGCATCGTGGTGCCGGTCGCCCGGCGCTCGGAGGTCAACGCCTGGCTGGCCTCCTGGGCCGAGTTCGCCGACGACGCCCCGGGCGCCCGGGCGGCCATCGACTCCTCGGTCACCCCGTCGGGCGAGGACCGGATCGTCGTGCTCACCGGCCTGGACACCAAGGGCCTGGAGTTCGACGGCATCGTGGTCGTGCGCCCGCAGGAGATCGAGGACGAGTCGGCCACGGGCCGGGCCACCCTCTACGTGGTCCTCACCCGCGCCACCCAGCTCCTCACCACCCTGTCCTGACGCCGACTCGGCTCGTCTTGCCCGCCAGGGAGGCTCGAGTCGGCGCGTCTTGTACGCGACGACGGGCAAGTAGCGCCGACTCGGCGGGTTGAGACGGGCAAGTAGCGCCGACTCGGCGGCAACTAGAGTCGTTGCATGAGCGGATCGACTGCCCCCACCTCAGCCCGGGAAGCCATCGCGGCCGTCCAGGGGCACGAGGCGTGGGCGATCATCCGGCGCTCCACCCGGGCCGGCGACCGCGACACCGTCGGCGTCGTCGGTGGCACCCGGCGCGTGGTCGAGTCGATCCTCGACGTCCCCCTCGAGGAGGGCGTGCCGGAGGACGGGCACATCGCCGACCGGCTGCTCGCGGTGCCCTTCCGCCAGGTGCGCGAGCGCGGCTTCGAGGCGCACGACGACGGCACGCCGCTGGTGGTCGTCGACGTCGAGACCGAGCTGGAGTTCACGGTCGCCGAGGTGGTCGAGGCGATCGACGCCGTACCCGTCGAGTTCGCCGACCGCGGCGGCTTCGAGACCGACGACGAGGAGTACGGCAAGCTCGTCGCCGCCATCATCGAGGACGAGATCGGCCAGGGCGAGGGCGCCAACCTCGTCGTCGGCCGGCACTACCGCGCGCGGGTCGCGGACTGGGGGGCGGACAAGGCGCTCGAGGTCTTCCGCCGGCTCCTGGAGCGCGAGCGCGGGGCGTACTGGACCTTCGTCTTCTTCACCGGCGACCGCTACCTGATCGGCGCGAGCCCGGAGCGGCACGTGACCATCCACGGCGGCGACGTCCGGATGAACCCGATCAGCGGCACCTTCCGGATCCCGCGCGAGGGCGACGTCCGGAGCCGCCTGCTGGAGTTCCTCGACGACGAGAAGGAGATCTACGAGCTCTTCATGGTCGTCGACGAGGAGCTGAAGATGATGTGCGACATCTGCAACGAGGGCGGACAGGTGCTCGGCCCGTTCCTCAAGCCGATGAGCCGCCTCGTCCACACCGAGTACCTCCTCGCCGGCCGCACCAGCCGCGACCCGCGCGAGGTCCTGCGCGACACGATGTACGCCGCCACCGTCACCGGCTCGCCGGTGGAGAACGCGTGCCGGCTGATCAAGAAGTACGAGCCCGAGGGGCGCGGCTACTACGGCGCGGCGCTGGCCATCCTCGGCCGGGACGGCCAGGGCGGGCCCGTGGTCGACAGCCCGATCGTGATCCGCACCGCGGCCGTCGACCTCGACGGCCGGCTCACCGTCACCGCGGGCGCCACGCTCGTGCGTGACTCGGACCCGGCGTACGAGGTCGCGGAGACGCACGCCAAGGCGGGCGGGATCCTCAGCGCCTTCGGGCTCGTCGAGCCGGCGCCCGCGCCGGAGGTGAACGTCGCCGAGCTCGTCAACGACGAGGACGTGCTGCTGGCGCTGAACAAGCGCAACCACCGGCTGTCGTCGTTCTGGCTCACCGACCAGGGCGGCTCCCCGCCCGACCCCCGGCTGGCCGGGAAGAGCGTGGTGATCCTCGACGGCGAGGACGACTTCGTGAACATGCTGCGCCACGTCCTCGGCGTGCTCGGCATGACCAGCGAGGTGGTCCGGCACGAGGACTACGTCCCGGGCCGCCTGGACGGCTTCGACCTGGTGATCGTCGGGCCCGGGCCGGGCGACCCGCGCGACGGCGACGACCCCAAGATGGCCAACCTGCGGGCGGCGGTCGCCGAGCTGATGGCGGCCGAGCGGCCGTTCCTCGCGGTCTGCCTGGGCCACCAGGCTCTCTGCCACCACCTCGGCATCGGCCTGCACTACAAGGACATCGTCTTCCAGGGCACGCAGTCCCCGGTGGAGATCGACGGCCGGACCGAGCGGGTCGGCTTCTACAACACGTTCGTGGCGCGGCTCGGCGACGCCGAGGCCCCGGAGGGCGTCGTGGTCGAGGCGGATCCCGTGACCGGAGACGTCCACCGGGTCCGGGGGCCGCACTTCCAGGGCATCCAGTTCCACGCCGAGTCGATCCTCACCCAGCACGGCTACGACCTCCTCCATGATTTCGTCCGGCGCCTTCTGCTCGAAAGCGGTACGTCGGCCGGGTGAGCCGCTAGGCTGCTCGTGCAACACGGCGGGAAGCCGCTCGTGGGTCCGGTGAAGACTGCCCCCCAGCTTCATCGGGCCCTTCCCGTCTCCGGGCGGGTTGTCAGTAGGTTGTGCACGTGGTTGCGGACGTCGTGGTGGTCGATCACCACGACTCCTACACGTGGAACCTCGTCCACCTCGTCGCCGCGGTGACCGGCGTCCTGCCGACCGTCGTCCAGCACGACGAGGTCGCCGCGGAGGAGGTGCTCGCGCACCGCCACGTCGTGCTCTCGCCCGGTCCCGGCCACCCCGCCGACCCGGCCGACTTCGCCGTCGGCCGCGCGGTGCTGGCCGCCGGCACCCGCCCCGTGCTCGGGGTGTGCCTCGGGATGCAGGGCCTGGTGACGGCGTACGGCGGGGAGGTCGGCCGGGTCGAGCCCGCGCACGGCGAGGTGGCGGCTGTGACGCACGACGGCCGCGGGGTCTTCGCCGGCCTGCCCGACCCGTTCGCCGCGGTGCGCTACCACTCGCTCGCGGCGTTGTCGGTGCCCGACGTGCTCGAGGTGACCGCCCGGGCGGGGGACGTGGTGATGGGGGTCCGGCACCGGACGCTGCCGCTCGAGGGCGTGCAGTTCCACCCCGAGTCGGTCCTCTCCGAGCACGGCGCGCGCCTGGTGGCGAACTTCCTGGGGGTGCCGTGACCGACCCGGTCTCGTACTTCTCGTCCGTGGCCGCCGAGCACCGGCGCTGCTTCTGGCTCGACGGGGGCGGCGCGCGCGCGTGGTCCGGGCGTCGGTCGATGGTGGGCTGGCTCGCCGAGGACGACGTGTCGCTGACCTGGTCGGCCTCCACCGGGCTGGTCACGCGCCACGTCGCCGGCCGGCGCGAGGTCGTCGGCCGGGACGTGTTCGCCGCCCTCGAGACCGAGCTCGCCGCCGGGGCGCCCCGCGACCCCTGGGTCGGCTACCTCGGCTACGCCTGCCGTCCCGACCTGCCCGCGCGCGCCGGCGGCCCGCTGCCGGACGCGGTGTGGATGCGGCCGCGGGAGATCCGCATCATCGACCACGGCCTGAGAGCTTCATCGGCCGGCCGACAGAACTCACGCCTGGACGATGAAGCTTTGTCGTCCCAGCGGGAGTTTCATCGGCCGGCCCATGAAACTCCCGCCCCCTACGCCCAGGCCTTCGCCGAGGTCCAGGAGCAGCTCCGGGCGGGCAACAGCTACGAGGTCAACCTGACCTACCGGCTCGCGCACCCCGGCCCCGTGGACCCGCTGGCGGCGTACCTGCGCCTGCGCGAGGTCAACCCGGCGCCGTACGCGGGGTTCCTCCAGCACGACGTGGACGGGGCGCGGGGGTGGCTGCTCAGCAGCAGCCCGGAGCGCTACGCGCTGGTCGGCGCCGACCGCACGATCGAGACCAAGCCGATCAAGGGGACGACGCCGCGCGGGGCGACGGCGCAGGAGGACGAGGCGAGCCGGCGCCACCTCGCGAGCGACCCGAAGTTCCGCGCCGAGAACCTGATGATCGTCGACCTGCTCCGCAACGACCTGGCGATGGTCTGCGCCCCGGGCACGGTCACGGTGCCGAGCCTGATGGAGGTGGAGTCCTACGAGTCGGTGCACCAACTGGTCAGCACGGTGCGGGGCCGGCTGCGCGACGACGTCACGACGGTGCAGGCGCTGCGCGCGCTCTTCCCGGCGGGCTCGATGACCGGCGCCCCGAAGCTGCGCACGATGCAGGTGATCGAGGACGTCGAGGACTCACCGCGCGGGGTGTACGCCGGCGCGTTCGGCTGGATCGCCGCCGACGGGCGCGCCGACCTCGGGGTCGTGATCCGCAGCCTGATGACGACCGGCGACGGCACCTACCTGCTCGGCACCGGCGGCGGGATCACCGTCCGCTCCGACGTGCACGAGGAGCGCGCCGAGTCCCGCTGGAAGGCCGAGCGCCTCCTCCGAGCGCTGGAGGTCTAGCCGCGCGTGCGCTGCCCGTCGTCGGTGTAGCTGACCGACGAGAGGTCGACCGTGCGCCGGGCGTTGGCCAGCGCCGCGATCATCACCGTGCCGAGCGGCCCGCGCCGGTCGAAGATCGCGGCCGACCCGACCGCGATGCCGTCGTGCTCGACCCGGTCGGTGGCCAGCAGCCCGATCTCGACGCCCTCGGGCTCGCGGGCAAGCGTCATCGTGATGTCGGTGTTGATGTACTCGACGCCGTTGGTGCCCCAGTTCGTCACCAGGCTGGTGCCGTCGGCGGTCGACGCCGCGGCCTGGAAGCCGGTGATCGGCTCGTCCGGCACGATCCGCACGGCCGTGCTCCACGACGCCTTGCGGTCGGCGTTCTGGTGCTCGAGGAAGTTCTGCGACCACCCGCCCGAGGACCGGACGTACGGCGCACGCGGCTCGTCGCCCGCGACCGGCACCACGTCCAGCGGCGGCGGCACGGGCCGGTCGGTCGGCGCCCACGCCTCGCCGTCGGTGGTCTCGGAGGGCTTGAGGAAGGTCGCCGTGCCCCGGGCGACGCGCTCGCCGTCCTGGGAGAGGATCACGTCGACCAGGCAGATCCGCCGGCCCTCGCGCTCGATCTCGGTGGTGAGCGTGCACGGCACCATCCGTGCCGGCTTGAACAGGTCGACCGCCCAGCGGGTGGGCCGCAGGTCAGTGCGCCCGGCCGCGGCGAGCGCGCCCTGGGCCGCCCAGGCCAGGGCGCCGCTCAGGGCGACGCCGTGCATCTGGTCGTCGCTCCACATGCTGCAGGCCAGGGGTGCCGGGAGCAGGTCGTCGCCGGCGCGGGTGAAGAAGGAGAGGGTGTCGCTCACGCGTCCTATCCTCGCGGAGCGTCGGCCGCCAGCTCGGCGAGGAGGGCCGTGGTGCTCGTCACGAGCCGGTCGCGGTCGGCCCCCTCGAGCTGGACCGCGTTGACGCTCTGCACCAGCCCGTCCGTCTGCACGAAGCCGGTCACCAAGATGCCGTCGGCCCGCTCGCGCACCGCGATCCGCGCGGCCTCGGCGCCGGGCACGTCGACCGGCTCGAGCTGCTCGGCGACCGTGCCCATCGCGTCGAGCGCGGCGTCGAGGCCGCCGTCGAAGTAGAGGTAGCTGATGTCGAAGGCCGGACCGCCCTGCTGGACCGGCAGGAACACGCAGCGCGGTGCGTCCTCGGTGCCGGTGTTCTCCTTCATGCGCTCACCGGCGATGGCCCCGACGTCCTTCGCGGTGAGCTCGTCGCACGGGCTCCAGTCGACGCCGGCCACGTCGGCCGCGGTCGGCTCCGGCTCCTCGGTGGCGGAGCACGCGGTGAGGACGACGGTCAGCGCGACCGCCAGTGCCAGCGCCCTCACGACGCGGGGGTCCAGTCCGGGACGGGCGAGGCCGAGCCGGGCAGCCACATGGTCAGGCGGGCGCCGCCGGACGGCGAGACGTCGGCCTCGACGGTGCCGGAGTGCCGCTCGGCGACCTGCCGGACGATCGAGAGCCCGAGCCCGGAGCCGGGCATCGCCCGGGACTCGCGGGAGCGGTAGAAGCGGTCGAAGACGTGCGGCCGGTCGTCGGCCGCGATGCCCGGTCCCTCGTCGTCGACGACGAGCGTCCCCTCCTCGAGCCGGATGGTGACGGTGCCGCCGGCCGGGCTCCACTTGGCGGCGTTGTCGAGCAGGTTCGTCACCGCCCGCTCGATGCCGGCCTCCTCGCCGACGAGGAACCACGGGGCGAGCTCGGTCTCGAACCTCACCCCGGGTGCCCGCCGGCGCACCCGGGCGACCGTGCGGTCGACGAGGTCGGCGAGGTCGATCTGCTCGACCACGTGGGTCAGCGGCTCGTCGCGGGACAGCTCCACCAGGTCGCCGATCAGCGTCGTCATCTCCTCGATCTGGGCACGGACGTCACCGAGCAGCTCCTCCTTCGCGCCGGGCGGGAGCCCGCCGGCGCTGTCGGCCTGGCTGAGCAGGTCGAGGTTGGTGCGCAGGGACGTGAGCGGGGTGCGGAGCTCGTGGCCGGCGTCCGCGACCAGCTGGCGCTGCCGGTCGCGGCTCGCGCCGAGCGCGGCGAGCATCTGGTTGAACGCGGTCGCGAGGCGGGCGATCTCGTCGTCGCCCTCGACCGGGAGCGGGCGCAGGTCCTCGGTGCGGGCGATCTCCTCGACCTCGGCGGTGAGCCGGCGCACGGGGCGCAGGCCGTTGCGGGCCACCGCCCACCCGGCCATGCCGGAGGCGATCACCCCGGCCACGCCGAAGAGGAACATCACGATGCCGAGCTTGCGGAGCACGACCTCCTGGCCGTGCAGCGACTGGGCCACGACCAGCGCCCGGCCGTCGACCGAGGTCGGCACGGTGACGACGCGGTAGGCCTGCCCGCCGGCGTAGATCGTCCGGAGGCTGGCGTCGGACTTGCCGTAGGCGACGTCGAGCTCGGCCTGGCCGAGCGTGAGGGGCGTCGCGGCCCGGTCGCAGGTGATCGGCTGCGAGGCGTTCTTGTCGATGAACGCGATCTGGACGTCGGCGGCGCCGAGCGCCCACGAGGGGATCTCGCAGTCGTTGGCGATGGTGAGGGCGGCGAGCGCCTCGGTCTTGGCCGCCTTGTGCGCGCGGTCCAGCAGCGAGTCGTCGAGCGAGGCCTGCAGCTGCATGCGCACGGTGATGTAGCCGCCGAAGGCGACCAGCAGCACGGTGGCGCCGGCCGCGATGGCGGTGAGGAGGGTGACGCGGGAGGCGAGCGAACGGCGGTAGTGCCAGCGCCCGTCCGGTCCGGGGTTCGGCAGGACGGTCACGATTCCTTCAGCACGTAGCCCACGCCGCGGACGGTGTGGATCAGGCGGGGCTCACCCTCCGCCTCGGTCTTGCGGCGCAGGTAGCCGACGTAGACCTCGAGCGAGTTGGCGGTCGTGGGGAAGTCGTAGCCCCAGACCTCCTCGAGGATGAAGGAGCGCTCCAGCACCCGGCGGGGCCGGCGCATGAAGAGCTCCAGCAGGGCGAACTCGGTGCGGGTGAGCTCGATGGCCCGCTCGCCCCGCCTGACCTCGCGGGTCGCGATGTCCATCGAGAGGTCGGAGAAGGTGAGCACCTCGTCCTCGACGTCCTCGCGCGGCGCGACCCGGCGCAGCAGCGCGCGGAGCCGGGCGAGCAGCTCCTGGAGGGCGAACGGCTTGGTGAGGTAGTCGTCCGCGCCGGCGTCGAGGCCCTCGACCCGGTCGCCCACGGCGTCGCGGGCGGTGAGCACGAGGATCGGCAGGTCGTTGCCGGCGGTGCGCAGCGCGCGGGTGGCCTCGAGGCCGTCGAGCCGCGGCATCATCACGTCCATCACGACGACGTCGGGGGACGTGGCGGCGATCGCGGCGAGCGCCTCGGCGCCGTCGCCGGCGAGGGAGACCTCGTAGCCGTTGAACTCCAGCGAGCGCCGGAGGGACTCCCGGACGGCCTTGTCGTCGTCGACGACGAGGACGCGAGGCTTGGGTCCCGGCACGGTGGTCACGCTCCTACTGTGCCAGTCGAGGCTGAGCCGGCACTGAGAAGCGCGCGCCGCTCACGCGTAGCGGCGCGCGATCTCGGCCGCGCGCCCGGCGTACCCGCCGCCGAACATGCACGCGTGCACCAGCAGCGGGAAGAGCTGGTGCAGGCCGACCCGGTCCTCCCAGCCGGGCGCGAGCGGCGCGACCTCGTCGTAGGCGTCGAGCACGCGCGGCAGGTGCGGCAGGCCGAAGAGTGCGAGCATCGCCAGGTCGACCTCCCGGTGCCCGCCGTACGCCGCCGGGTCGATCAGCCACGCGTGCCCGTCGAGGCCCCAGAGGACGTTGCCGTTCCACAGGTCGCCGTGGAGGCGGGCCGGAGGCTCCTCGGGCACGAGCTCGCCGAGGCGGGGGAGGACGGCCTCGACGGCGGCCGCGTCGGCGTCGGTCGCGGCACCGCGGTCGCGCGCCAGCCGGAGGTAGGGGAGGACGCGGCGGGCGGCGTAGAACTCGGCCCAGGTCTCGGTCGGCCGGTTCGGCATCGGCAGCCGGCCGATGTAGCCGTC
>JAEZKN010000509.1 GCA_023415395.1 Actinomycetes bacterium | reverse complement strand
CACCTGGAGAGGTGGTCCCGGCCTTCGTCGTAGGAGAGGGGCGGTGCGGGGTCAGGCCTTGGCCAGGGTCCCCAGGTAGAGCTCGATGACCTTGGGGTCGTTGCCGAGGTCGGCCCCGGTGCCCGTGTAGGCGTTGCGGCCCTGGTCGAGCACGTAGCCGCGGTCGCAGATCTGCAGGCAGCGGCGGGCGTTCTGCTCGACCATGACCACCGAGACCCCGGCCCGGTTGATCCGGCGGGTCTGGATGAACACCTCGTCCTGCAGGACGGGGGAGAGGCCGGCGGAGGGCTCGTCGAGCAGCAGGACGGACGGCTCCATCATCAGCGCCCGGCCCATCGCCACCATCTGCCGCTCGCCGCCCGAGAGTGAGCCGGCGCGCTGCGCGCGCCGGTCGTAGAGGGCGGGGAAGAGGTCGGCGACGAACTCGAAGCGCTTCTGGAAGGACTTCGGCCGCTGGTAGACGCCCATCTCCAGGTTCTCCTGGATGGTGAGCGAGGGGAACACGTTGTTGGTCTGCGGGACGAAGCCGATGCCCTTGGTCACCAGGGTGTCGGCGCGCTCGTTGGTGATGTCCTGGCCGCTGAGCTGGACGGAGCCGGACGAGATCTTCACCAGCCCGAAGAGGGCCTTGAGCAGCGTGGACTTCCCGGCGCCGTTGGGCCCGATGATGCCGACGAGCTCACCCTGCTGGCAGTAGAGGTCGGCGCCGTTGAGGATGTTGACGCCCGGGAAGTAGCCCGCGATGAGGTTGTCGGCCCGCAGGACCGCGCCCTCGGCGGCGGCCAGGTGCGCGCTGCGGTCGGTCTCGCCGGACGTGGAGCCCCCGGTGGTCTCAGTCATTCTCCGACTCCCTCTCTTCGGCTTCCTTGTCGAGCTCGGCCTGCGCGGCCGCGAGGATCGCCTCTTCCTCCTCGAAGCCCAGCGTGGTGTCGTGGTGGGCGCCCAGGTAGGCGTCGATCACGCGCTGGTCGCTCATGACGGAGTCCGGCGGCCCCTCGGCGATCACCTGTCCCTGGGCCATCACGATGACCCAGTCGGAGATGTCGCGGACCATGTCCATGTCGTGCTCGACGAAGAGCACCGTGCGGCCCTCGTCGCGCAGCGACTTCACGTGGCCGAGCAGCGACTGCTTCAGCGCCGGGTTCACCCCGGCCATCGGCTCGTCGAGCATGACCAGCTCGGGATCGGTCATCAGCGCACGGGCCATCTCCAGCAGCTTGCGCTGGCCGCCCGAGAGCGAGCCGGCGAAGTCGTCCTTCTTCTTGATCAGCAAGAAGCGCTCGAGCAGGGCCTCGGCCCGGGCGGTGTTCGCCGCCTCCTCCGAGCGCCACAGGAAGGGGAACATCGCGCGCGAGAGCTTCTCGCCGCTCTGGCCGGCCGCGCCGGCGCGCATGTTCTCCATGACGGTCAGCAGCGAGAGCACCTTGGTGAGCTGGAAGGTGCGCACCATGCCCATCCGGGCGACGCGGTACGCCGGCACCTTGCTCAGGCTCTCGCCGTTGAAGGACCAGTCGCCCTCGTTGGGGCGGTCGAAGCCGGTCAGCAGGTTGAAGAACGTCGTCTTGCCGGCACCGTTCGGGCCGATCAGGGCGGTAATCTTGCCGCGCTGGATCTCCAGGTGCTCGACGTTGACGGCCGTCAGTCCGCCGAACTGGCGCTTGATGCCGTCCGCGACGACGATCGGGTCGGGCTTCGCCGCACCAGGCTCGTGGGCGACGTCGGCGAACGGGTTCGCGGCCGCCGCGGTGGTCTCAGCGGGCATCGATCGCCAGCTCCCTTCGGTCGCCGAGGATTCCTTGTGGTCGGAAGATCATCAACAGCATGAGTCCCAGTCCGAGGAAGATGAAGCGCATCAGGCTGGCCTGCTGCGAGGACATGATCGCCTCGGGGATGAGCGGGTCGGCGCCCGCGGTGGCCTGGGTGAAGAACGAGCCGAGACCCGTGATCAGGAACCAGAAGATCACCGCGCCGAGCACGGGGCCCAGCACCCGGGCGGCGCCGCCGATGAGCAGCACCGTGTAGGCGAAGAAGGTGACGTCGGTGGCGAAGAACGAGGGACCGATGGCCGCCGAGCGGAGCGCGACCATGAAGCCGGCGAGCGCGCCGAAGAGGCCGCCGATGATCAGCGACTGCATCTTGTAGGCGTAGACGTTCTTGCCGAGCGAGCGCACGGCGTCCTCGTCCTCGCGGATCGACTTCAGCACGCGGCCCCACGGGCTGCGCATCAGGGCCCACACGATCAGGCAGCAGACCGCCACCAGGACCCAGCCGACGGTCATCACCCAGAAGTCGTAGGCGCTCCAGGTGACGATCCCGAGGTCGATCGGCCCGGTGTAGGGGTTCAGCTCGCGGAACGGGCCGATGAAGTTCGTCAGGCCGTCCTGGCCGCCGAAGGTGTCGGAGAACTTCGCCGCGCTGATGGTCTGGCGGATGATCTCCGCCGCCGCGATCGTGACGATGGCGAGGTAGTCCGCCCGGAGCCGCAGCGTCGGGACGCCGAGGATGAGGGCGAGGACGATGGTGAGCGCGAAGCCCACCAGCACGCCGACCCAGAGGCTCAGGTCCCACACGGTCGCCAGCGAGACCATCGAGTAGCCGGCGATCATCATGAAGCCGGCCTGGCCGAAGTTGAGCAGGCCGGTGTAGCCGAAGTGGACGTTGAGGCCGATGGCCGCGAGGCAGTAGACGATCGCGGTCGGGCCCAGGGCCGACTGGAGGGCGAGGGTCAGGATGTTTCCGAAGTCCATGTCTCTGCCTCTCAGCCGACTCGCTGGGCCTTGCCGAGCAGGCCCTGGGGCCTGATCAGCAGGACGACGATGAGCACCAGCAGGGCGCCGACGAACTTGAACTCGGCGGGGAGCCACAGCGTGGAGAGCTCGGTGAACAGTCCGATGATGAAGGCGCCGACGATCGCGCCCCAGATGGTCCCGAGGCCGCCGAGGACGGTCGCGGCGAAGATGAGCAGCAGGATCTTGAAGCCGATCTGGTAGTCGAAGCCCTGGGTCAGGCCGAGCAGCGCACCGCTGAGGCCGGCCAGCGCGGTGCCGCCGATCCAGACCAGGCTGATCACGCGCTCGACGTTGATGCCGGTCGAGGCCGACAGCGCCGGGTTGTCGGCGACGGCGCGGGTGGCCTTGCCGAGGCGGGTGTACTGCAGCAGCGCCGTGGTCGCGATCAGGACCAGGACGCCGCCGATGACGACCATGAGCTCCTTGGACGTGAGCAGGACCGGGCCGATCTCCCACGGCTCCACCGCGGCGTACTGCGAGTAGTTCCGGCTCTGCGCACCGGCGAAGTACTGGTAGATGTTGCGCAGGAAGATCGAGAGGCCGATGCTCACGATCATCATGGCGACCAGGCCGGTGCCGCGGCGGCGCAGCGGCTTCCAGAGCGCCGCGTCGTTGAGCCAGCCGAAGGCGCCGGAGACGACGAACGCCGCCAGGACGCCGACGACCACGGTCACGTTGGTGCCGCCGATCGAGATCTGCCCGGGCAGCTGGTCGACGGCGAACGCGACGAGCGCGCCGAAGGTCACCAGCTCGCCGTGCGCGAAGTTCGTCAGGCCGGTGGTGCTGAACACCATCGAGAGGCCGAGCGAGGCGAGCGCCAGGCAGACCGAGAAGACGATGCCGCCGACGGCCAGCTGGAGGGCGCGGGTGGCCGTGCCGCTCCCGCCCGGTCCGGCGTCGCCGATCGGGAAGGTCACGGCCTGGTCGGTGTCCAGGTTGACCTGCACCACCCGCTCGGTGACCTCGGGCTTGGTGTCCTCGGGGAGCGTGTCCTCGTCGAGGGTGACCGTGAACTCCTTGCCGAGCAGCGAGGCCGCCGCGCCGGGGAGGTCGATCTGGAAGGTGCCGTTGGCCTCCGACTCCGCCTCGCCGACGACCTCGCCGGCCGAGTCGGTGACGACCACGGTCACGCCCGGGACCGGGGCCTGGGGGTCCTCACGCCGGTCGCAGATCCGCCCGAGGATCGAGATCGTGTCGTCGTCGGTCCCGGGTCGCAGGTCGCACGACGCTGACTCCTCGGTCGGCGCCGCCGCGGACGCTGATCCGCTGAGCACCACCCCGAGGAGGCAGAGCAGAGCGACCAGGAGGGCGCCGACGCCCGCCAGTGCGCGGGGGGCTCGGGTGTGCATGGGCCTCCTGAGGACGAGACGCCGGAGGGCGTCGTTCGATCGGTGATGACGGGACACTAGCGGCTCGGTGTGATGCCGGACACCTCCGCCAGCCGAGGTGAGGCGCCCCACCCTAGGTGCACTTCGAGCCCGTGCCAGCCCGACTCGGTCACAGAACGGTAAAAGTCCGATTTCCGCCGTGGGTCGGCGGCCGCGCTCAGCGCAGGGCGGCGGTGATCGTCACGAGGACGGGCGCCACGAGGAGCGCCGGCAACAGGTCGGCCACCGGGATCTCGCGCACCCGCAGCAGCCGCAGGGCGATGCCGACCAGCAGCAGCCCGCCGGTGGCGGTGATCGCCGCGAGGTGCGGGTCGGGGAGCACGTCGCCGAGCGCCAGCCCGAGCACGGTCAGCGAGCCCTGGATCGCGACGATCGTCACGATGCTGGCGGCGACGCCCCAGCCGAACGACGCCGCGAACGCGATCGCCGCGAACCCGTCGAGCACCGACTTGAGGACGAGCTGCTCGGCGCCGTTGCCGAGGCCGTCGTTGAGCGACCCGAGGATGGTCAGGGGACCGGTGCAGAAGACCAGGGACGCGACCACGAAGCCCTCGATGAAGCGGTGGCGGTCGGCGTTCCCGGTGGCGCCCGTGAGCCGGCGCTGGAGCCAGCCGCCGACCCCCTCGACGCGCGACTCCAGGCGCAGCAGCGAGCCGACGATCCCGCCGACGAGGAGCGCGCCGAGCACGATGAGCATCGGGGCGCCCGAGCCGACCTCGGCAGCCAGGTCGTCATCGAGCACCGCCATCGCCGACGTGCCGGCGATGAGGAGGGTGACCAGGCCCAGGGCGTCGGTGACGACGTCGCGCGTGCGGCTGGGCAGCCGGTTGCCGAGAAGGACCCCGATCGTGCTGCCCGCGAGGACGGCGACGACGTTGACGACGGTACCGATACCGATGATCACGGGACTCCCTCTGACAGATCAGCCGGGCTGAGCGTAGTCTCCTTCTTTGGTGCCGCGTTCGGGGGACGGGATGCGCGGTACGACCCGTTTGACTGGGAAGGCCTGGACCCCATGACCCGTTCGCTGGTGTCGCTGCGCGCAGCCGAACCGAAGGACGCTCCGCAGCTCGCGGCGCTCTGGGCCGACGTCCTGCGCCGCTCGGGGCCCGAGGGTCAGGCCGCGGACGTCGAGGCGGTGCTCGCACGCGTCGAGGAGTCGACGACCGAGCGGATCCTGGTGGCGGAGTACGACGGCGAGTTCGCCGGCGCCGTCCACCTCGAGGCCACCACGATGACCGCCCTGGACCGCGAGCCGATCGTGCGCGCGCTCTCCCCGCACGTCCTGCCGCGCTTCCAGCGCCACGGCGTCGGCAGCGCGCTCATGGATGCTGCCGTCTCCTGGGCCGAGGAGCTCGGCATCGGGCACGTCGCCACCGCGGCGGTGGCCGGCTCGCGCGACTCCAACCGGTTCATGGCCCGCCTCGCGCTCGGCCCGTACGC
>JAEZKN010000481.1 GCA_023415395.1 Actinomycetes bacterium | reverse complement strand
GTCATGGGCGTCCCCAACTACGGAGCCACCACCGCCAAGGCAGCGCTCCAGCTGCTCGGCGTGATCGACAACCGCAACGTCCGCGGCCCCCTGGTGCCGCTCGACGACGACGAGGTGGCTGCGCTGCGAGCCGGTCTCGCAGCCTCCGGCCTCCTGTAAAGGACAGACATTGAGTCACCCGCACCCTGAGCTCTCCGAACCGGCCGCGCTGGCAGAGGGGGGCCTCCGGGTCATCCCCTTCGGCGGGCTCGGCGAGGTCGGCCGCAACATGACCGCGTTCGAGTACGACGGGCGCCTGCTCATCGTCGACTGCGGGGTCCTCTTCCCCGAGGACCACCAGCCCGGCGTCGACCTGATCCTCCCCGACTGGAGCTCGATCCGGGACCGCCTCGACACCGTCGAGGCGCTGGTGCTGACCCACGGCCACGAGGACCACATCGGCGCGACGCCGTACCTCCTCCGCGAACGGCAGGACATCCCGCTGGTCGGCTCCGAGCTGACACTGGCGCTGCTGGACTCCAAGCTGCGCGAGCACCGGCTGCGCGAGACCGTGCACCACAAGGTGCGCGAGGGAGACCGCCTGAAGGTCGGCCCCTTCGACCTCGAGTTCGTCGCGGTCAACCACTCGATCCCGGACGCCCTCGCGGTGGCGATCCGCACCGGCGCCGGGATGGTGCTGCACACCGGCGACTTCAAGATGGACCAGCTGCCGCTGGACGGCCGGATCACCGACCTGCGCGCCTTCGCGCGGTTGGGGGAGGAGGGGGTCGACCTCTTCCTCACCGACTCCACGAACGCCGAGACGCCGGGCTTCACGCCGGCCGAGAAGTCGATCACCCCCGTCATCGACCAGGTCTTCCGCGAGTCGCAGCAGCGCATCATCGTGGCCTGCTTCGCCTCCCACGTGCACCGCGTCCAGCAGGTCATCGACGCCGCCGTCGCCCACGACCGCAAGATCGCCTACGTCGGCCGCTCGATGGTCCGCAACATGGCCATCGCCCGCGACCTGGGCTACCTCGAGGTGCCGGCCGGCGTCCTCGTCGACGCCAAGGAGCTCGCCGACCTGCCCCCCGAGCGCCAGGTGCTGATCTCGACCGGCTCGCAGGGCGAGCCGATGTCGGCGCTGTCGCGGATCGCCCAGCGCAACCACAACTTCGTGCACATCGAGGAGGGCGACACGGTCCTGCTCGCCTCGAGCCTCATCCCCGGCAACGAGAACGCCGTCTACCGCGTCATCAACGGCCTGGCCCGCTGGGGCGCCCGCGTCGTGCACAAGGGCAACGCGCTCGTGCACGTGTCCGGCCACGCCAGCGCCGGGGAGCTGCTCTACTGCTACAACATCGTCAAACCGCGCAACGTGCTCCCGGTGCACGGCGAGATCCGGCACCTGCTGGCCAACGGCGCGCTCGCGACCGCGACCGGTGTCGAGAACGTCGTCATCGCCGAGGACGGCGTGGTCGTCGACCTCGTCGACGGGGTGGCCGCGATCGCGGGCAAGGTCGAGTGCGGCTACGTCTTCGTCGACGGCTCCTCGGTCGGGGACATCACCGAGTCCGACCTCAAGGACCGCCGGATCCTCGGCGAGGAGGGGTTCATCTCGGTGATCGTGGTGGTCGACTCGGTGACCGGCAAGGTGTCCGCGGGGCCGGAGATCCACGCCCGCGGCTTCGTCGAGGACGAGCACACCTTCGACGAGATCAAGCAGCCGATCATCGACGCCCTCGACGCCCAGATCCGCGAGGGCAACACCGACTCCTACCAGCTCCAGCAGTCCGTCCGCCGGGTCATCGGCCGCTGGGTGAGCAACACCCACCGCCGCCGGCCGATGATCATCCCGGTCGTCATCGAGGCCTGACCGCTCAGCGGGGGACCCAGGACGTCCAGTGGTCGCCCCGGTTGATCGACCAGTCGCCCTTCCGGCCGTCCGCGCTCCACTGGACGCGGGGCCGGACCTTGACCCGGCCCGTGGGCGACCCGAGGCACGAGCGTGGCACGGAGAGCGCGGTGCGGTCCTTGGCCAGGGAGCGTGACACGCGCACCCCGGGGCAGGACTGCTCCCGGAAGTCCTCGTCGAAAACCTGGCCGCGCGAGCCGTCGAACACGCCGTAGACGGTCCACTCGGCTCCGGTGGACGTGCGGACCCGGAGCTGGATGTCGGCCACGCTGCGCTTGAGGTCGCGGTGCCGGACCTGCACGCCGATGCGCGCGCCGTTCGTGGCCGTGGTCCGCACGATGTCGTTGGAGCCGGGAGCGTCCCTCCGGGCGTCGGCGTAGGACCGGGTCGCGGCCTGCGCGGCGGGCGCCGTGACGAGCAGGGTCGCCCCGAGGGCGACGACCGTGGACAGGACGGGGACGAGACGACGCACGCGGGCTCCTGGCGGCAGAGGGGACGGGTGTCGTCCGTCTGCCCGGTCGATCCCGCGGCAAACCCGCGACGACCGCGTCCTCGACACGCACTCCTGTGATACCTGTGACTGGTGTGACGGCTGCGTAGGGTGTGAACCATGGCGACCCGTACGTCTTCCCCGCCGGGGTCGCGGAGCAAGAGCACGTCCACGACACG
Source organism: Actinomycetes bacterium (assembly GCA_023415395.1). Classification (GTDB taxonomy): domain Bacteria; phylum Actinomycetota; class Actinomycetes; order Propionibacteriales; family Nocardioidaceae; genus Nocardioides. The sequence goes on along the minus strand of JAEZKN010000481.1, from coordinate 3,289 downwards.
CAGCACCAGCAGTTCCTCGTCGCGGAGCTCGAGCACCCGATCCCGGAGTACCAGCCCGAAGCGCAAGCCTGCCTCGAAGAGCTCGTCGAGCTCGCGGAGCACGGCCAAGCGCAAGCCTGCCTCGCGCACGACGACGCGTCGCCCGGCGCCGCGCGCCGTCCGCAGCGGGCCGGGACCGGTCGCCCGGCTGTTCACCGCGCTCTTCCGCGCCGTCGCCGCGGTCTGGCTCGCCATCGCCCACGGCGTCGGCGCCGTGGCGCGCAGCATCGGCCACACCGCTCGCGACCTCGAGCCCGAGCACCGCCGCGACGGCGTCGGGCTGTTCCTGCTCGGCATCGCCGTGGTCGTCGCCGGCGCGGTCTGGTGGCAGCTGCCCGGGTCCGTGATGGACGGCACCCGCACCGTGGTCGAGGGCTCGGTCGGCAAGGTCGGCTTCCTCGTCCCGCTCGCGCTGCTCTTCGTCGGCTGGCGCACCATGCGCGACCCAGACCACAACGGCCCGGTGGGCCGCCAGGTCGTCGGCTGGACGGCCTTCTCCTTCGGCCTGCTCGGCATGGTCCAGATCGCGTCCGGCAACCCCCAGCCCCAGCTCGGCGACACCTCCGACCTGCGCACCGCCGGTGGCGCGGTCGGGTACGTCGTCTCGAGCCTGCTGCTCGACCTGCTGCGCTCCGAGTACATCGTGATGCCGCTGCTGGCGCTGCTGTGCTTCTTCGGCGTCCTCATCATCACCGCGACGCCGCTCTACCAGGTCCCGGCCAGGCTGGCCGAGACCCGCGACCGGCTGCTGGGCCACGAGGCGCCGGAGGAGGACGCGGACGCCACGCAGGCGATCCCGGCCACCCGCAGCCGCCGCCGCAAGCCCGCCGCCGACGAGACCGGCGAGATCGACCCGGAGATGGGCGACCCGGCCTACGACAGCCCCGTCCTCAGCGACCGCGAGCTCCGCAAGCGCAAGAAGCGGCTCGAGACCACCGACGACGGCCTGGACATCTTCGCTCCCGAGCCGACCACCCCCGAACCGGTCAGCCCGGACGTCGTGGAGACCAGCACCGAGCTCGAGCCGCCGCCGCACACGCCGCTGCCGCAGCGGGTGGAGCAGCTCGCGCTCTCCGGCGACATCGCCTACACGCTGCCGGCCAACGACTCGCTCAAGCCCGGCTCGCCCCACAAGGCGCGCTCCAAGGCCAGCGACGCCGTCGTCGAGCGGCTCACCCAGGTGCTCGAGGAGTTCTCCATCGACGCCCAGGTCACGGGCTACACCCGCGGGCCGACGGTCACGCGCTACGAGGTCGAGCTCGGCCCCGGCGTGAAGGTCGAGAAGATCACCAACATCCAGAAGAACATCGCCTACGCCGTCGCCTCGGCCGACGTCCGGATCCTCAGCCCGATCCCGGGCAAGTCCGCGGTCGGCGTCGAGATCCCCAACGTGGACAAGGAGATCGTCTCCCTCGGCGACGTCCTCCGGTCGAGCACTGCGCGTGGCGACCACCACCCGATGGTGGCCGGTCTCGGCAAGGACGTGGAGGGCGGCTTCGTCGTCGCGAACCTCGCGAAGATGCCGCACCTGCTCGTCGCCGGCGCCACCGGCTCGGGCAAGTCGTCGTTCATCAACTCGATGATCACCTCGATCCTCATGCGGGCCACGCCCGACGAGGTGCGGATGATCATGGTCGACCCGAAGCGGGTGGAGCTGAACGCCTACGAGGGCGTCCCGCACCTGATCACGCCGATCATCACCAACCCCAAGAAGGCGGCCGAGGCGCTGGCCTGGGTGGTGCGCGAGATGGACCTGCGCTACGACGACCTGGCCAACTTCGGCTTCCGGCACATCGACGACTTCAACAAGGCCGTGCGGGCCGGCAAGGTCACGCTGCCGCCGGGGAGCGAGCGGGAGCTCGCGCCGTACCCCTACCTGCTGGTGATCGTCGACGAGCTCGCCGACCTGATGATGGTCTCCCCGCGCGACGTCGAGGACTCGGTCGTCCGGATCACCCAGCTCGCGCGGGCCGCCGGCATCCACCTGGTGCTCGCCACGCAGCGCCCGTCGGTGGACGTCGTCACCGGCCTGATCAAGGCCAACGTGCCGTCCCGGCTGGCGTTCGCGACCTCGTCGCTCGCCGACAGCCGGGTCATCCTGGACCAGCCGGGCGCGGAGAAGCTGGTCGGACAGGGTGACGGGCTCTTCCTGCCCATGGGCGCCTCGAAGCCCGCGCGCATCCAGGGCTCCTGGGTGTCCGAGGCCGAGATCGCCCAGGTGGTCAAGCACTGCAAGTCCCAGCTGGAGCCGACCTACCGCGAGGACGTCACCGCTCCGGCGGCCAGCAAGCGCGACCTCGACGACGACATCGGCGACGACCTGGACCTCGTGGTGCAGGCGATCGAGCTGGTCGTCTCGACGCAGTTCGGCTCGACGTCGATGCTGCAGCGCAAGCTCCGGGTCGGCTTCGCCAAGGCCGGCCGCCTGATGGACATCATGGAGAGCCGTGGCGTGGTCGGGCCCAGCGAGGGCTCGAAGGCGCGCGACGTGCTCGTGAAGCCCGACGAGATCGATGCCGTGATCGCGACCCTCCAGGGGGAGATGTGACCAGCCTGATCGAAGAGCAGACCGACGTGCAGCAGACCCCGGTCGAGGTCCGCGCCGACGCCCGCCTGGCCGGCGGCGTGGGCGTGGTCGCCGCGATCGTGGCGCTGGCCTACCTGACCCGCGCCGTCGGTGGCGGCGGCTGGCTCGACGTGGCGCTCGCGCTCGTCGTGGGCGCGATCGCCGCGGTGCACCTGCAGGCGCTGGTGGACGCGCGGGTGCCGCTGCTCGTCGTCGACGAGCACGGCGTCCGGCTGCGCCGCGGCCGCACCTGGCGCGGCCTGCCCTGGGCCGACATCGAGCAGGTCGAGGTCGAGCCGCGCCGCGGCATCCTCCGCGATGGCGCCGTGGTCCTGGTCCCACGCGACGCCGACGCCCCGACGCAGGCGGTCAAGCTCTCGCTCTCCACCCGCGTCGTCGGTGACGACGGCGACCTCACCGCCGCGCTCGCGCAGCTGGCCGACGACCCTGACCAGGTGGTCGAGATCGTGCCCGAGGACCTCGAGGAGTGGGCCGAGGACGCCGGGGACGCTGAGGACACGTACGGCGAGCCGGCCGACGAGGTCGTCGACGAGGTCGTCGACGAGGTCGTCGAGCCCGAGCCCGAGCCCGTGCACCACGTGGCCCGCCTCGACCCGCGACCCACGCTCGCCCGCGGGATCGGCTTCGTCGCCGACCGGCTCTCGCTGCGCCGCGAGCCGGCGC
>JAEZKN010000115.1 GCA_023415395.1 Actinomycetes bacterium | reverse complement strand
ATCGCCCGCCGTTCGCTGATCTCGCCGCGCTCGAGCGCGGCGAGCGTCTCGGGCAGGTCGTGCACGAGGGCCAGCGCCAGCGCGAGGTGCTCGCGGCCGGCGTACGGCGACTCCTGGCGCGCGAGCGCCACCTCGTGCGCCACCGCACGTCCACCCGAGCGACGGGCGTCGAGCTCCGCGGCCAGCCGGGCCTGCTCGGCGGCAGCGGCAGACTTGAGGCGTTTGAGCTCGGTCAGGCGGTCGACGAGCTGCGCGTCACCGACTGCCGAGAGTTCGAACATGTGTTCGATTATACCGCGACGTCAGCAGCCCGGGAAGGGACGGGGGACCAGACGATGGTGCGAGTTCGCGTGGACCAGTCGGCGACGCCGGAGGACGGGGCCGCCCTCTGGCCGACGTACGACGCGGTCTTCGGGGACCAGCCCGACGAGACCACCTGGCGCGAGACGATGTGGGACCGGCACCGGGTGCGCGAGGGCTTCCGCCTGGCCCGCGCCTACGCCGGAGACCGCCTGGTCGGGTTCGCCTACGGGTACACGGGCCGGTCGGGTCAGTGGTGGACCGACCGGGCGCGGGAGGTGCTGACGCCCGAGGTCGCCGAGGCGTGGCTGGGCGGGCACTTCGAGGTGGTCACCGTCGCTGTGGTCGAGGAGGCCCGTGGCGACGGGGTCGGCCGGGCGCTGCTGCGCGCCCTGCTGGACGGACTGCCCCACGACCGGCTGCTGCTCATGGCGACCGACGAGCCCGCCAATCCGGCCCGCCGGCTCTATGCGTCGGAGGGCTGGGAGGTCGTGGGCCCGGGGACCGGCGAGCACACCGTGATCATGGGGCGCCTCAACCCGCCGGCCGGAGCACCTGCCGGGCGAGTCCCTTGAGCTGCGGCACGAGGTTGCGCCGGTTGGTCTCGGCCAGCCAGCCGTTGGGCAGCGAGAGCCGGAGCACCTTGTGCCAGGCGCTGCCGACCTGTCGGACCATCGAGCGGGCGTTGTAGGGCAGCTCGAAGCGCTCGAAGACCTCGCGGACACGAGGGGCGATCTCGGCGTACCGGTTGCTGGGGAGGTCGGGGAAGATGTGGTGCTCGATCTGGTGGGAGAGGTTGCCGGTCATCAGGTGCAGCGCCCGGGAGCCGGAGATGTTGGCCGAGCCGAGCATCTGCCGCAGGTACCAGCCGCCGCGGGTCTCGTGCTCGTCGAGGCTCTCCTGCTCGAAGGTCGCGACGCCCTCGGGGAAGTGCCCGCACATGATCACCGAGTGCGACCACAGGTTGCGCGCGAGGTTGGCGGTGGCGTTGGCGAGCAGCGTGGACTTCCATGCCCGGCCGGACAGGGCCGGGTAGACGACGAAGTCCTTGCCCAACTGGCGCCGCGCCTTGGCCAGGGTCACCTTCACCTCGGCGCGCTTCTCGGGTGTCATCTGGCGCTTGTCGCGCAGGTGGTCACCGAGGTCGAGGTCGAACATCGCGATGCCGTACTCGAAGATGCACGCGGTCACGAAGTTCCACACGGGCTGGACGAGGTGGCGCGGCCGCCACTCCTGCGCCTCGTCGACGCGCATGATGCCGTAGCCGAGGTCGTTGTCCATGCCGAGGATGTTCGTGTAGCGGTGGTGGGTCTCGTTGTGCGCCTTCTGCCACTGCGCGGCGGGCGTCACGTGGTCCCACTCCCAGGTGCTCGAGTGGATCTTGGGATCGCGCATCCAGTCCCACTGCCCGTGCAGGACGTTGTGGCCGATCTCCATGTTGTCGAGGATCTTCGCGACCGCCAGGCCCGCGGTGCCGAGCAGCCAGGCGCCACGGTGCGCGCTGCGCAGCAGCACCGCGCGGCTGCCGAGCTCGATCAGCCGCTGGGCCTTCACCAGGCGCCGGATGTACGCCGCGTCCCGCTCCCCGCGGGAGTCGAGCACGTCTTGGCGGATGGTGTCGAGCTCCTTGCCGAGGAGCTCGACGTCCTCGGCGGAGAGGCGGGCGATCGTCGTGGTCACACGGACACAGTGCCCCACGGGCGGTGGATTCACCCACCCATGGGGCACTGCGGAAGGGTCAGGAAGGGGTGATGACGGGGTCAGGCCTCGATCGCGGTACGCCCGGAGTCGTCGGCCAGCGAGCCGATCTCGATCTTGCGGGGCTTGGCCCGCTCGGCTACCGGGACGACCAGGCGCAGCACGCCGTCGGCGTACGCCGCCTCGATGCGGTCGAGGTCGAGGTTGTCACCGAGCACGAGCTGCCGGCTGAACTGGCCCTTCGGGCGCTCGGACGCCAGCGGCTCCCAGTCTCCGTTGCGGGCGACGCGCTCGGCCCGGACGGTCAGCACGTTGCGCTCGACGTCGAGGTCGATGCTCTCCTTGGCCACGCCCGGGAGGTCGAACTCGATGACGAACCGGTCGCCCTCGCGCCAGGCGTCCATCGGCATCACCGCGGGACGGTTGGTGGTGCCGAGCAGCTGCTGGGTCAGGCGGTCGAAGTCGCGGAACGGGTCGGTGGTGCGCAGCAACATCACGTGTCCTCCTGGTTCTCGCTCGATGGACCGGAGGTCCATACCTGTATTGGTGGTTACAGTTTTTATATAGCGCGATCATCAGGCAAAATCAACACCGTGCCCCGAAGCGATCAAGGAGTCTTCGCGATCTCCGTCGCCGCCGAGATGGTGTCGATGGAGATCCAGAACCTGCGTGTCTACGAGCGCCGCGGCCTGCTCGAGCCCGACCGCACCGCGGGCGGCACCCGCCTCTACAGCAGCGATGACATCGACCGGCTGCACCGCATCCGCGACCTGCTCGGCGAGGGGCTCAACCTCGCCGGCATCGCCCGGGTCCTCGAGCTCGAGGAGCGCGTGGCCGCCCTGGAGGAGGAGAACGAGCGCCTCCGCGCCTGAGCCCCGCCCCCACCCGCGGTTAGTGTGCGGGGGTGCCCGACGTCGCCATCGCCACGCCCAATCAGGCCGCCGCCGACGCCGGGGAGGCCGTCGCCCGCGCCGGTGGCAACGCGGTGGACGCGGCGCTCGCGGCCGCCCTGGTCACGATGGTCAACGAGGTCGGCCTGGTCTCACTCAGCTCCGGTGGGTTCGTCACCGTGCAGCCGGCGGGCGGCGCCGCGCCGTACACGGTCGACGGGTGGATGGACATGCCGGGGCGGGGCCGCCCGCTCGGCGGGGGCACCTGGGACATCCACACCGAGTACGGCGGCGGCATCGACATCACCATCGGGCCCGGCTCGGTCGCGGCGCACGGGTCGGTGGCGGCGCTCGAGGAGGCCCACCGACGCGACGGACGGCTGCCGTGGCGCGAGGTGGTCGCCCCTGCGGTCGACGTGGCCCGCGGCGGATTCCGGCTCGGCGTGGCCTCGCGCTACTACCTGGAGTACGTCCACGAGTCGATCTTCGGCTGGGACGACGCCAGCCGGGCGGCACTGCACGACGACCACGGCGAGCTCGTCACCGACCTGGTGGTCCTGCCCGACCTGGTCCGCTCGCTGCTGCTGATCGCCGAGGAGGGCGCGGCGACGCTGCACACCGGTGAGCTCGCCGAGCTCATCACCACCGACGTGCTCGCGCGCGGCGGCGTGCTCGGTCCCGAGGACCTGGCGGCGTACCAACCCGTCGTGCGGCCCTCCCTGGTCACCGAGGCCGGCGGCTGGCGTCTCGCCACGGCTCCCCCGCCGTCGGTCGGCGGCCTGAGCGTGATCGCCATGCTCCGCCTGCTGGACGGCTGGGATCCCGACGACCAGGGCGTCCCGGACGACACCGAGCGGCTGGTCGAGGTGCAGCGCGCCGTCCTCGGGCAGGGGCCCGCCTCGCTGCTCGAGTCGGGTTCGACCGCCGCCGGCGCGGGCCCCCCCGCCCCCCGCCCCGCGGGGGG
>JAEZKN010000403.1 GCA_023415395.1 Actinomycetes bacterium | reverse complement strand
GACGGCTGGCTCTACGACGTGAACGTGTACCCGAAGAACGGCCTGGCCGGCATCGAGAAGTCGGTCTCGCCGCAGGGCACCGCGCTCGGGCTCGGGAGCACCGTCTCCTTCCCGGTCACCACGAAGGTGCCCGGCCTCGCTCCCGGCACCACGTTCGACAACTACGTCGTGGAGGACACCCTCGACGCCCGCCTCGGCAAGGTCGGCGTCGGGTCCGTCACCCTGGACGGGGTCGACGTCGACCCCACGTACTACCGGGTCGACGTCACCGGCAACACCGTGCGGCTGGCCTTCACCAAGGCCGGCCTGGACTGGCTGCTCACCCAGGGCGGCAAGCGTCTGGTGACCACGTTCGTCGGCACGGTGACGTCCATCGGTGACGGCGTCATCGAGAACCAGGCCACGCTCTTCGTCAACGACCCGTCCGAGAGCAACGGCATCGTCTCCAACGAGGTGCACACCAGCTGGGGTGACCTGGCCATCAGCAAGACCGACGCCTCGAGCAGCGCCACCGGCCTGGCCGGCGCCGTCTTCGAGGTGTACGCCGCCCAGGACCCGTACGCCACGGACTGCTCGGCCGCGCGGCCGACCGGAGCCGCGCTCCAGGTCGAGGGTGGCACCCGCTTCACCTCGAACGCCGAGGGCCGGATCGACGTCGCGGGCCTGTTCGTGAGCGACAGCGTCAACGACACGGCCGGCGCCGCGAAGCGCTGCTACGTCCTCAAGGAGGTCGAGGCCCCGGCCGGCTTCGTCACGCCGACCGGCGACGCCGCCCTCACGGGCGTGGCGGTCACCCCGGGCGCGACCACCGGGGTCGACGTCACGATCGAGAACGTGCAGCAGGGCGTGCCCGAGCTGCCGATGACCGGTGGCACCGGTCGCTCCACCCTGGTGGTCGGCGGCCTCGCCGTCCTCGCTCTGGCGCTGGGCCTGATGCTGGTCAGCCGCCGGCGCGCGGCGAAGCACTGACACCGGTGGTGCGAGGCTCCGCGTGAAGCACGCCCGTCCCGCAGGCCGTCCTCCCTCGTCGCGACGAGGGAGGACGGTCGCCGCGGGCCTGACGCGCTGGCTGGTCGCCCTCCTCGTCGTGGTCGGGGCCGGGCTGGTGCTCTACCCCAGTGCCGCCCGGTGGGTCAGCTCGGTCAACCAGGCCAAGGTGGTGGCGGAGTACGCCGCGGACGTCGCTGAGGCCTCGCCCCGCGAGCTCGCGGCGGAGCTCCGCCGAGCGCGCCGTTACAACGCGGCGCTGAGCGCCGGTGCCCTTCTCGAGCCCGGCGAGCGCAAGCCCACGGCCTCGAGCGCCCCGTCGGCTCCCGGCCTCGACTACGAGCGCCTGCTCGACCTCAACGGGACCGGCGTGATGGGCCGGCTGGTGATCCCCGGCATCGACCTCTCCCTGCCGGTCTACCACGGCACGAGCGACGAGACCCTGCGTCAGGGCGTCGGGCACCTCGAGGGATCCCACCTGCCCGTGGGCGGCCGCGGCACCCACGCCGTGCTCGCGGCGCACCGGGGACTCCCCGAGGCGACGATGTTCGACGACATCGACGAGGTCGAGGGGGGCGACCACTTCGCGCTGGACGTGCACGGCAAGGTGCTGGCCTACGAGGTCGTGCGCGTGCAGGTGGTGCAGCCCGACGAGACCGAGGCGATCCGACCGGTCGCGGGCAAGGACCTCGTGACCCTCGTGACGTGCACCCCGCTCGGGGTCAACAGTCATCGCATCCTCGTCACCGGGGAGCGGATCGACCCGACCCCCGAGGTCGACGAGGCTGCCGTGCGGACGCCTGCGGGCGGCGCCGGCTTCCCCTGGTGGGCCGGGGGAGTGGCGGCTGCCCTCGCGGCCGCGCTCTGGTACGTCCGGCCCCGGCGCCGGCCCGAGACCGACCCCGAGACCGACCCCGAGCCACCGAGCGGCGCCGCAGCGGCGTAGCCTTCGGCGCGCCGGCCTGGGAGGAGAGTCAGGATGTCCGTCGACACCAAGCGGAGGCTCAGCCAGGCCGCCGCTCGCCAGTTCCTGACGCGCGGGTACGCCGGGACCTCGCTGTCCTCGATCGCCGAGCAGCTCGGCCTCACCAAGGGCGCCTTCGCGTTCCACTTCCGCACCAAGGCCGACTTCGCCGAGCACTTCCGGGAGATCACGAACTCCGGCGCCGCCCAGGCCGAGGCGTACTCCGAGGAGGCCTACCCCGACCAGGGCGTCCAGCGCCTGGTCCTCTTCTTCCTCGTGCTGTCCAGCTGGCAGCTCACCGAGCCCCGCTTCGCCGCGGGGCTCGCCCTGTTCACCGACAAGGCCGCGCCCAACTACCAGGACCCCGAGCTCATGGGCCGGTGGAGCCGCCTGGCCGAGCGCGCGTTCGTCGTCGCGGACCAGCAGGGCATCCGCGACCCGCACGTCACCCCGGTCGAGGCCGCCAACTTCTTCCTCGCCGCCACGCTCGGCGCCGCCACCCACCGGTACGGCCCGACCTACCCGGCCGAGCCCCACCCGACCTCCGACCTCCCGTTCGCGCAGCAGGCGCTCGTGGGGTGCGGCGTGCGGAACGCCCACGACCTCGCCGCCGAGGTCCTCGAGCGCCACGCCACGTCCCTGCCCGCCCTCCACTGCCCCGGCGAGAGCTGAACCGGCGTCGTCCGGTCGTCCCGCCGACGGCGCACCAGGTGAGCGCTACCCCTCCGCGGCCCGCCGGTCACCCTGCGGCCGGGACGGACGGGAACCCGCCCGCGCGCAGCAGTGCGCCGGGGAGCCGCTTGCCGAGCCGGTCCTCGAGCCAGGCCGCGGTGTCGGTGACCTCGCCGAGCGCGAGGCCGGTGGCCAGGCCCATCCGGTCGAAGAGGTAGACGAGGTCCTCGGTCGCGACGTTGCCGGTGGCGTTGGGCGCGAAGGGGCACCCGCCGGCGCCGCCGATGCTGGCGTCGAGCCGGGTCACCCCGGCCTGCACCGCAGCGACCGCGTTGGCCACGCCCGTGTGGCGGGTGTCGTGCAGGTGCAGCCGCAGCGGTACGCCGTCACCGGCGACCTCGCGCGCGAGCGTCAGCCGGGCGGAGACGTCGGTGGGGACGGCGACGCCGATGGTGTCGGCCAGGGCGATCTCGTCGGGCCCGGCGTCGACGACGCGGGAGAGCACCTCGCGCAGCCGCTCCAGCGGCACCTCGCCCTCGAAGGGGCAGCCGAAGCTCGCGCCGATCGTGATCGTCGTGAACTTCCCGGCTGCGCGGGCGTCGGCGACCAGCTCGGCGGCCAGCGCGACCATCTCCGCGGTGGTCACGCCCTGGTTGCGCTGGCAGAAGGTGTCGGTCGCGACCACGACCACGTCGACCTCGTCGACCGCGGCGCTCAGTGCCCGGTCGAGGCCCCGGCGGTTCATCACCAGGCCGGCGTACGACACGCCCTCGTGCCGCGGGACGGCGGCCATCAGGTCGTCGGCGTCGGCCATCTGCGGCACCCGGGCCGGGTTCGCGAAGCTGGTCACCTCGATGCGGGTGGCACCGGCGCGCACGGCGCGCTCGACCAGCTCGACCTTGTCCTCGGTGGAGAGGACCGTGGACTCGTTCTGGAGCCCGTCGCGGGGCGCCATCTCGATGACGTCGACCCGGGCAGGCAGGGACTGCTGGTGGCTCATGCGCGCTCCTCGAGACAGTGGACGGCGGTCGCCTCGTCGACGCCCTCGGCGTACTTTGCCTGCAGGTCGAACACGTTCGACCGCGGGGTCTGCGCGGTGCGGTCGCCGGCCGCGTCGGCGACGACGAGCGGCACGAACCCGTGCGA
>JAEZKN010000113.1 GCA_023415395.1 Actinomycetes bacterium | reverse complement strand
CTACTGGGAGTACAGCGTCCGCATCGCGCGCCGCTGGGAGGAGACGGTCTTCGCGGCGGCGACGCCCGACACCCGCCGGGTGGCCCTGCGCACGGCGATCGTGATGACCCCGGGCCGCGGGGGAGCCTTCGACGTCCTTCTCCGCCTGGCTCGCCTCGGCCTCGGCGGCCCGGTGGCCGGCGGCCGGCAGTACGTCTCCTGGATCCACGACCAGGACCTCGCCGCCGCGGTCTCGCTCCTGCTGGACAGCGACCTCTCCGGCCCCGTGAACCTCGCCTCCCCGCACCCGGTCACCCAGGCCGAGCTCATGCGCGGGCTGCGCCTGGCCTGGGGCGGATGGTCCGCCCGCGTCGGCCTCCCGGCGACCAGGGGCATGGCGGCGCTCGGCGCCTGGGCGCTGCGCAGCGACACCGAGATGCTGCTCAAGAGCCGGCGCGTGCTTCCGGGCCGGCTGCTCGAGGAGGGGTTCGAGTTCGCGCACCCGACGTGGCCGGAGGCGGCGGCGGACCTGGTCGCGCGCCACCGGTGAGCGGGCGTGGCCCGTCCCGGTCCGGATCAGCCGTCGCGTCCCTGGGGTGCCTCCAGGCCGTCGCGCGGCGCCGGCTCGACGTGGACGCGCACGTGGCCCTGGTCGTCGACCCACCCGCGCGACGTGGCGTAGGCGACCATCCGGTCGAAGCCCGTGCGCCAGGCCGGGTCGGCAGCGCGCGGGCCGGCCAGCGCGAGAAGGACCTCCGGCGCGACGGCGACGTGGTCGTCGTCGACCCAGCGCGCCCACCCGCCGACCGCCGTCTCACGCGGAGGCACGACCGCCAGTGACAGGCGCCCGAGGTCGTCTGCCTCGGTCAGCGTCACCTCCCCGGACGATGCGTGGATCCTCATGAGGTCATCGCGAGGACGGAGGACGTGAGCAGGCGCGACTGCTGGCCCGTGGAGTCGAGCAGTGCCCGGTTGCTGGACGCGCGCCGGAGGAGCAGGTGGGCGGGGTGCTCCCAGGTGTAGCCGGTGCCGCCGTGCAGGTGGACGGTCTCCCGGGCGATCCGGAACGCCGCGGCCCCGCAGCGGGTCCGAGCCACGGCGAGGCCGGCGAGCGATGCAGGTCGCCGACCGATCCGGTCGTTCGCAGCGACCGCGCGAGTGGCGATGGCCAGGGCCGAGCGCGCGATCTCGAGCTCGACGAGCATGTCGGCGCACCGGTGCTTGACCGCTTGGAAGCTCCCGATCGTCCGCCCGAACTGACGCCGGGTGGTCACGTGCTCGACCGTGAGCTCCAGGCACCGATCCGCGACGCCGACGCACTCGGCTGCCAGAGCCAGCGCAGTCCCTTGGCGCACCGCGGCCACGGCCGCGCGGGCGCGGTCCTGCTCGGCCACGAGTACGGCGTCCGCGCGGTCGAACCGCACCGCGGCCATCCTGCGGGTGAGGTCGACAGTCTCCAGGGGTGTCACCGCGACACCGGGGTGGTCCGTGAGCACCCAGAAGAACGCGTGGTGGCCGTCGTGCTCGGCCAGGACCAGCAAGGCGTCCGCGACCTGGGCGTCGACGACGCACGGCAACGAACCGTCGATCGTCAGGCGCGTGCCTGCACGGTGCGCCTCCGGGTACGAGAGCGGGAACGTCTCCTCGACCGGCATCGCCGGTGCCACCACGAGGTCGCCCGCCGCCACTGCTGCGAGCCGGTCCTCGTTGGCCGGGTCGTCGGTGAGCTCGAGCAGCGCCGCCGTCACCTGCAGCGTGCCGAGCAGCGGTGCGTCCCAGACCGCCCGCCCGAGCTCCTCGTGCACGACCAGCTCGGCCGCTCGATCCAGTCCCGCCCCGCCGAGCCGCTCGGGGACCCGCATGCCGGGCAGGCCGATCTCCCGGGCGAGCCGCCGCCATGCCTCACGATCGAGCGGCCCGCCGGCAGCGTCGACGCGTGCGTCGGTCGTGGCCGGGGCGTGGGCGGCCAGATAGTCGCGGGTCACGGCACGCAGGGCGTGCTCGTCGTTCTCGTCCACCAGTGCTCCTCGTGCAGGTCCAGACGCCGGGTCCGGACGGCGGGTCCAGTCGGCGGGCTCAGCCGGCCGGTTGCTGTTCGCGGGGCAACCCCAACGCACGTTCGGCGAGGATGTTCCGCTGGATCTCGTCGCTGCCGCCTGCGATCCGGTGGGCCGGCGCGTTCAGCAGCAGCTGCGACCACGCGAAGGTTCCCCACTCCCCGGTCTCGGCGATCATCCGGTAGCCCAGGAGGCGCTCGGCGACCTCGGAGTAGAACTCCATGTCCGCGGTCATCATCAGCTTCACCACCGACGGGGCCCGGAGGGCCGTGCCCAGCCGGGCGGCGGTCTCGTGCAGGATCTGCTCGCGCGCCCAGCACTCGGCGAGCAGGTCCTGCACGGCGGTGTCCTCGATCGCCCCGGTGGCTCGAGCGAGTGCGAAGAGCCGGTCGACCGGCGCGAGCATGATGCCGTTGTGCTCCCGGCCGAGCACCGAGCGCTCGTTGGTCATCGTCGTGAGGGCGATCGGCCAGCCGCCGTCGACCGGTCCGACCCGAGCGGAGTCGGGGATGCGGACCTCCTCGAGGAAGACCTCGTTGAAGTGCTCGCCACCGGTCAGCTGCCGCAACGGCCGCACGACGATGCCCGGGCTCGTCATGTCGACGAGGAACATCGTGAGACCGCGGTGCCGGCTCTCCGGGGGACCGGTGCGGGCGAGGAGCTCCCCGACCTGGCTGAGGTGGGCGTACGACGACCACAGCTTCTGCCCGGAGACGACCCACGCGTCGCCGTCGCGTCGGGCCGTTGTCCGGAGGCCGGCGAGGTCGGAGCCGGCTTCCGGCTCCGAGAACAGCTGACAGCAGATCACCTCGCCGCGCCAGATCTTCGGCAACAGCGCGCGCCGCTGCTCCGCGGTCCCGTGCTCGAGGATCGTCGGCCCGACGATCGAGTGGCTGACCATGAAGCACGATGTCGTGGGCGTGACGTACTGGGCAGCCACGGCGTCGACCGCCCGGGCGTGCTCAGGCGCCAGACCCCGCCCGCCGTACTCCGTCGGGCCTTGCACCCAGGCCAGGCCGGCCTCCCAGAGGTCACGCTGCCAGGCCTGGGCCCGGGCGACGTCGCCGGTGTCGGAGTCACGCCGGTGGATGCCGACGCCGATGACGGCATCGTCTCCCTCTCCGTGCCGCACTGCCGTCGACGCGCGCCGCGCGAGGCGAGCGGAGAAGAACGCGTGTGCTTCGGCGGTGATCTCCTCGACGGTGGTCGTCTCGGGGGGCGGGGAGCTCGTCACGCCGGGGCCCCGGTGGAGGGCACCCGCTCGGCCTCGTCCGGCCCCAGGTAGGCGTCGACGACCAAGGGGTCGCTCCGCACCTCCGCCGGCGTGCCGGTGGTGAGGCGACGCCCGGACTCCATCACGGTCACCCGGTCGCAGGCAGCGAGGACGAGGTCCACGTTGTGCTCGACCAGCAGCACGCTCATTCCCCAGTCGCGAGCCAGCGACCGGATCAGTCCGGCGAGCTCGCGGGCCTCCTCGTCGCTCAGGCCGGCGGCGGGCTCGTCGAGCAGCAGGACCTGCGGACCGGCCGCCACGGCACGGGCGATCGCGACCAGGCGTCGCTGTCCGAAGGCGAGCTCTCCGGGCTTGCGGTCGAGCACGCCGTCCAGCCGGAACTCCCGGACGGCGGCCAGGGCCGGTCCGCTGAGCTGGATCCGCCCCGGGCGGACCACGTCGGTCACGTAGCGGGTGAACGCACCCGAGTCGCAGGCGACGGCCAGGTTCTCGCGCACCGTGAGGTCGGCGAAGAGCTCCAGTGACTGGAAGGAGCGCGCGACGCCGGCTCGGGCACGGCGGCGTGCCGACCAGGCTCCGATCGCCTCGCCGTCGAGCGTGATGCTTCCGGACGCCGGCCGGACGAACCCGGTCAGGGCATCGATCACGGTGGTCTTGCCCGCGCCGTTGGGCCCGATCAGGCCATGGACCTCGCGAGGGATCAGCTCGAGCGAGAGGTCGTCCACGGCGACCACGCCACCGAACGTGACGCGGAGGTCCTGGACCCGCAGCGTCGCTCCCTTGACGGGCTCCGGCCGCCCCTCCGGCAGAGGAGTGGTCTCAGGCTGGGGGACCGATCCTTCGCGGACGAACACCCGGCGCAGCGGACTCCCCAGCTTCCGCACGAGGTCGACGTTCATCTCCCACAGGCCGTCGTGACCGCTGCGCAGCACGTAGAGGAGGAACAGGCCACTGACGAGGGGCAGGTAGCGCTCGAGGTCGTCGGCGTCGTGCAGCAGCTGGGTGCCGATGCCGCCGGGCAGGAGGGTCGCCGCGATGAACGCCCCACCGATCGTGCCGACGCCTCCGACCACGGACACACCGATCGTCAGCAGCGACGTGATGATGCCGAACTGGGCCGGGATCACGTTCACGCTCTGGAACGAGAGGAGAACGCCGGCGAGCGCCGCCAGCGCCGAGGCGAAGCCGAAGGCGTAGAGCTTCGCGGCGAAGACGTTCACGCCGAGCGCCGCGGCCGCGCGCTCGTTGGACCGGACAGCGAGGAGCCTCCGGCCGGCCTGGCCGCGCCGCATGTTGGCGACTGCGACCGCGGCGAGGGTCAGCGCGACGAGGGCGACGAGTCCGTAGCGGTAGGGGTACGCGATGGCACCGAACTCCCATCCGAGGATGGAGGGTGGCTCGACGAGGATCCCGGTGTCGCCGCCGCCGTACTCGTAGTTGCTGAGGACGAGGCTGAAGACCACGATGCCCAGCCCGAGCGTGGCGATCGCGAGGTTGATCCCGCGCGTGCGCAGTGCCGGGAGAGCGACGACCATGCCGATGAGCGCGGCGACCAGCATCGCTCCGCCGAGGGCGGCCAGGAAGGTCCAGCCCCAGCCGGAGGCGAGGTTGGCCGCGACGAACGCGCCCGCGCCGGCCAGGACGTACTGGGCCAGTGACAGCTGGCCGGCGTAGCCGGTCACGACCGTGACCGACAGCGTCAGGATGGCGAAGGCCATCGTGACGGTGAGGGCCTGGGCCCAGACCTGGTCGACCACGAACGCGATGAGAACGGCGAACACGCCGAAGACGACCGCCGCCGGGATGACGCGGATCCGGCCGTCCCCGACCGCGGGCAGGCGCTCGAGCACATGGCTGCGCAGGGGGAGCGAGGTGCCACGCAGGGCGAGGTAGGCGACGATCAGGATGAACGGCACGCTGTCGGCCCAGCCCGTCACCGTGACGTAGCGAGTCATCAGGGACTGGGCGATGCCAATGGCGAGCGCACAGCCGAAGGCGATGGGGAACGACACGAACCGTCCGAGCAGCGCGGCGGCGAGTCCCGGCACGACGAGCAGGGTGAGCTGGGTCGGCTGCAGGTAGGTGATCGGGGCGAGCAGGGCGCCGGCGAGCGCGGCGAGGCCGGCGGCGAGGCCCCAGTTGATGGTGGCGACGCGGTCGGGCGAGTGACCGAGGCTGGCGGCCGCGCGCTGGTTCTCGGCGACGGCGCCGGCCACGCGTCCGTACGACGTGGTCTTGAAGAACACGTACAGCCCGACCGTCAGTGCCGCGCCGATCGCGAGGATGATGAGGCGGTCGAGGCCGACGCTCGCGCCGTCGAGGGGCTCCACCGGTCGCGTGGGCAGTGCGGACGGGACGCTGATCGTGCTGACGCCGTACTTGAGGACGGCGGCCGACTGCAGCGTGAGCAGCACGCCGAGGGTCGCGATCACCCGCTCGATCGGAGAGGAGCGACGCATCGGGCGCAGGATGAGCAGGTGCACCAGGGCGCCGAGCACGGCGCCGACCACCACGCTGGCGACCACCGCCGGAACAGCCGGCCAGTCGGCGCCGACCCGGAACTCGTAGTAGGCGTAGCCGCCCACCATCACGAACGAGCCCTGGGCGAAGTTCACGATGCCCGAGCCGCGGTACACGAGCACCAGGCCTTGCGACACCAGGCTGTAGATGGCGCCGATGCCGAGGCCGAGCAGAACGAAGTGAAGGACTTCCACAACTCTCCCTAGGTGAGGCGTGCGTGCGCGGACGGGGTCGGGGGCGCGGACGCGTCGAGCTCCGCGTCCGGCACCGCGTCGTGCGACCCGTCGCTGAGGTAGACGGAGGTGATCGACTCGAGGCCGTCGGCGCTGTCCCCCGACGCGACGATCGAGCCACGACGGAGGAGGTACCAGCGATCGGCCACGCTCAGCGCCCGCCGCGCCTGTTGCTCCACCAGGAGCACCGCGACGCCCTGGGTGTCGGCGGCGTGCCGCAAGGCCTCGAACAGGCGGTCGGTGACCAGCGGCGCCAGGCCGAGCGACAGCTCGTCGAGCAACAACGCCTTCGGCCGGGTGGCCAGTGCACGGGCGAGCGTGAGCATCTGCTGCTCGCCACCGGACAGCAGTCCGGCGCGTTGGGTCAGCAGCGGCTCGAGCTCGGGGAACAGCTGAAGCGCGGGCGCGATCCCGCCCGAACCGAGAAGCAGGTTCTCGCGCACGGTCAGCGACATCAGGACCGAGCGCTCCTCGGGCACGAACGCCAGGCCGTCGCGGGCTCGCTGATGCAGGGGCGCGGTCGCCGGCCGGCCCAGCCACCTCACCTCGCCGGCGAGCGGAGGCAGCTCGCCGGCGCAGGTGAGGAGGGTGGTCGACTTCCCGGTGCCGTTGGGCCCGAGCAGGGCGACGATCTCGCCGCGGGACACCGACAGGTCGATGTCCCGCACGACGGCGAGATAGTCGTACCCCGCGCTCAGGCCCCTCAGCTCGAGGACCGGTGCGTCAGGGGTGGCCATCGATCAGGTCCCGGCCAGGGGGTCGATCGGGTCGCCGTCCTGGACCAGCGTGCCGTCCTTGGCCTCGGACACGTACACCTTGAAGTGCGGCACCCGGGGGTAGTCCTCGACCGCCGGCGGGTCGGAGATCCCCTCGTAGTCCGGCACCGAGCCCATGGCGATCGGAGCGTCGAGGTCGTTGAGCTTGTCGACGATCGACTCGGCGGTGACCGCGCTGTCGCCGAGCTGCTCGACGATGCCGGCCAGGAAGGTGATGGCGGTCCACGTGCCCAGGGAGCCGTTGTCCGTCACGGCCTCGGGGTGGTACTTCTCCATCGCCTCGAGGAACTCGCTCACCTGCGAGACGTCGGTGCTGGTCACCGGCGAGAGGCTCGAGGTCACGAAGACGCTGTCGGCAGCGTCGCCGAGCGCCTCCTGGTCCGCGGGCTTGAAGATGTTGGCCAGGGTCGAGATGTTGCCGGTGAACCCGGCCTGCCGGACCGCCTGGATGATGCGGGGAGCGTCGGTGGCCGTCGAGGCGACCGCGACCGCGTCGGGGTCCTTGGCGAGCGCGGACGACGCGACCGCACTGAAGTCGGGCGCACCGAGCGGCGCCAGGATCCGGTAGGACGACGCACCTCCGGCCTCGGCGCCGTGCTTGATGTCGTCCGCCGCGGCGTACGCCGCCGCGGCGTCGGCCACGATCACCGCGACCGTCTCCGCTCCCTTGTCCGCGAGCAGGCGGCCCATGCCGACCTGCATCGACTGGGTGCCGCCGTGGATCGGGTAGGACACCGGGCTCGTGCCCTCGATCGGGCCGCCGGAGCCCGCACCCGCGAGCCAGGGGATCCCCGCCTCCTCGAGGATGGGCAGAGCCGCGGGCGCCTGGGAGCTTGCTGCGCCGACCACGGCCACCACGCCGTCGGTGACGGCCTGTCGGGCACAGGCCGCACCCTTGTTGGCGTCGAACGCGTCGTTGCAGAAGATCACGTCGATCTCCCTGCCGTTGAGGCCTCCGGCGTCGTTGATCGCCTGGACGTGCGCGTCGAGACCGGCCTTGGCGTCCGTCAGCGAGAGCGAGGGGCTCTCGAACGTGCCGATCTGCATGATCTTGATCGGGTCCTTGCTGTCGCCGGTGCCCGGGTCGGCCGTGGCCGTCGGGTCGTCCCGACAACCGGCCAGCGCAGCGACGAGGGCCAGGGCGCCGAACGCCGCCAGGGCACGGCGAGGAGAGGTGGTGAGCATGTCGACCTTCCGAATTCGTCCCGAGAGGGATGGATGAGGGGGACCTGCTAGCGCAGGCTCTGGATGTCAGTGCCGGTGGGGATCTCCCGGCCGGCATCCGAGAAGGCCTTGCTGATGGCGGCCTGGGCGAGTGGCTTGTAGCCGGGTCGCTTCGCGGCGACCGTCTCGGCGGACCGTCGGGCCGCCGTGAGCGTGCCTTGGAAGTGCGGCATGACGTACCGCGCGAACAGCTCCATGCTCGCCGCGGTCTGCGGCCGGTCGGCCCAGTCGTGCGTCATGATCAGGAAGCAGCCGAACCCGCCGGTCTGCTCGAGCATCCGCTCGATCGCGGCGATGCAGTCCTCCGGCGTGCCGACGATCGAGCTGTCGTCAGCGATCTCGTCGGCGAGGGTGTAGTCGTTCTCCAGGCCGAGGACGGGCTTGAAGTACACCTCGCGCTCGCGCTGGCGCGCCTGCTCCACGTCGCGGATCGCCTGCTCGCGACTCGTCGCGAGATGGACCCGGAGCACCATCCGCCACTCCTGGCGGCTGACCTGCGTGCCCGCGTCGGCCGCTGCCTTCTCGGCGATGGCCCACTGCTCCTTCATGTCCTTCTTGCCGCCGATGAACCCAGCGCTCAACGACAGCACGCCGACGCCGTGGCGGCCGGCCGTGGTGACGCCCGAGGGTGAGGTGGTGCTGGCCACCGCCACCGGGAGGTCGGGGTTGAGCGGCAGGAAGGCCAGCTGCGCCTCGCGCAGTTCGAACCAGTCGGTCTTCGTGGTGACCGTCTCGCCCCGCAGCAGCGGGAGGATCGCGTCGAGGGCCTCGTTCATGCGCACGCGCTGCGTCACCGGTTCGATGCCCATCATGTCCGCATCGGAGATCAGCGCCCCGGGGCCGACCCCGAGCATGGCCCGGCCCTGGCTGAGGTGGTCGAGCAGCACCGTCCGGTCGGCCACCATCAGCGGGTGGTGGTAGGGGAGGCTGACGACCCCGGTCCCCAGCCGGATCCTCGCCGTCGAGACGGCGGCCGCGGAGAGCACCATGAACGGGTCGGCGATCCGCTCGACGCCGGTCGAGTGGTGCTCGCCCACCCATGCCTCGTCGAACCCCAGCTGGTCGGCCAGCTGGATCAGGCCGAGGTCGTGCCGGAGGGTCAGCGTCGGGTTGTCGTCGTTGGAGTGGAACGGCGCGATGAAGATGCCGAAGTCCATGCGGTCCGGGCGAGCCATGCAGGTCTCCTCGTCGGTGTTGGTCGAGTGCAGGTGTGACGTCGATCTCGCAACGGGACCTGAATCTACTCAGAAACAAACGCTTGGCAAGGCCTTCTTTTCTCGCAAGGATGGGCGACGTGAGTGCGATGGGGCGAGGCAAGGCCGTCAGTCCGGGTCCTTCTAGGCGTGAAATCGCCGTCGAGACGTTCGCCGAGAGGGTGCGGGCAAATGTCTGAACATTATTCAGATATGGGCGGGTCGCCGTTCGATCGGACCTGGTTCCGGCAGGTCCTGGGGCAGTATCCGACCGGCGTGTGCGTGGTGACCGCCATCACTGCGGCGGGCGATCGGGCGGGCATGGTGGTCGGGTCGTTCACGTCGGTCTCGCTGGACCCGCCGATGGTCGCGTTCTTCCCGAGCACCACCTCGCAGACGTGGCCGGAGCTGGCGAGCTGCGAGCAGTTCTGCGTCAACGTGCTGGCTGCCGACCAGGAAGCAGTGGCGCGCCAGTTCGCGCAGGCGCCGATGGATGCTCGCTTCGACGGAGTCGGGACCCGGTCGACGCCCTCCGGGGCTCCGCTGATCGAGGGAGCCGTCGCCTGGATCGAGTGCTCACCCGCGCTGGTTCAGGAGGCCGGCGACCACTTCCTGGTGCTCGCCGACGTCACCGCGCTGGGGATCGAGAACGGCAAGCTGCCGCTGCTGTTCTTCCGCGGGGGCTACGGGAGCTTCAGTCCGTTGTCCTTCGTCGCGTCCGACCGGGACGGGTTGCTCACCCGGCAGCTCCGCCATCTCGACCTCATCCGTCCGGTGCTACGACGGGTACCGGAGAGCGGCCTGCGCTGCCTGGTGACCACCAGGGTGGCCGACCGGGTGGTGTCCGTCGGCCGCTTCGAACCGCCGGCGCCGGAGGGCACGCCCGAGCCGAGCACGCTCGTGGGTGTCGAGCTGCCCTCGCCACCCGACGGTCTCGCGATCTTCCACGCGTGGGGGACCGAGCTCGGCGACGAGGAGAGGGCGGAGCGACTGGCCCGCGTCCGGGCGCGCGGCTACTCCATCGGACTGGCGGGGTCGGTCCAGCGTCCGCGAGGGCCGATGCTCGATCCGTTCGCCGATCTCCTGCCGGCCAACCAGCTGGGCGAGGCGATGACGACCTTGGCCTACGACCCGCCGGTGATCACGGACCAGGCTCTGCGGTCGGCGCGGCTGGTGAGCGTTCCGGTCTTCGACGCGAACGGCGAGGTGGGCCTCGCCATCACCGTCTGGGGGTTCCGGCGGGACCCCGAGGCCGTGCGCGCGGTGATCCGCACCGCGCAGGTGTACGGCGAGGAAGCCACCCGGCTCGTGCAGGGCCATTCGCTGGCCCGGACCTGACGCCCGGACCTGACCCGGTGGTGCCGCGCAGGGGCGAGACGTGGCGACCGCGCCGAGGCTCGATGAGAAGGGCCGCGAGGTGCTGCCGGTGGAGCACAACACCTCGCGGCCCTTGTCCGACCGCAGCGGGTGGCCGGAACCCGTGG
>JAEZKN010000334.1 GCA_023415395.1 Actinomycetes bacterium | reverse complement strand
GGGTTGGTCGCCTGGGCGTCGCGGTCCTCGCGCTCCGGCGCCTCGCCACCTCCGCCGCACCCGGCGACCAGCACGCAGGCCAGGACCGCCGCGGCGAGCCGAGGGAGGTGGAGAGGCACCGGCACATCATGCCCGAGCAGCAGCCGCCCTCCCCCGACCGGGCGCGAAGACGCTGGCGATCGCTGCGACGCCGACCACAGCCGCCCCGGTGAGCAGCGCCGGCCCGATCGCGCCGTCGTACCCCGTGGGGGTGAGCATCCCGCCGTTGGCGAGGAACACCGCGGTGAGCAGCGCGATCCCGAGCGCGACGCCGAACTCGCGAACGGTCGAGTTCGCCGAGCTCGCCACCGCGAAGTCCGACTCCGGGAGGCCGTCGAGGACGGCGGTGGCCATCGGGGCGAAGGTCAGGCCCATGCCGACGCCGGCCATGAGCAGCGCGGGGACGAAGGAGGAGTACGCCGAGCCGGCCTCGGTCAGCACCGCGAACCACACCAGGGACGCGGTCTGCAGCACCAGTCCCGTGGCCAGCAACGGCCGCAGTCCGACCCGGGGTGCCAGCGCACCGGCGACCGGCGCCACCACCATCGGCGCGGCTGTCCACGGCAGGGTGCGCAGCCCGGCGCCCAGCGGGCTGTAGCCGTTGACGATCTGGAGGTACTGCGCGAGCAGGAACACCGTGCCGAACATCCCGATCGTGAAGAACAGCGCGATCACGTTGGCGACCGAGAAGCTGCGCGAGGAGAAGAGTCGCAGCGGCAGGACGGCGTAGGACCGCCCGCGGGCCCAGAGGACGTACGCCGGCAGCAGCGCGCCTGCGAGGACCAGCGGGACCAGCACCCGGGGGTCGGTCCAGCCGTCGTCGTTGCCGTGGACGATGCCCCAGACGCCGAGGAAGACCGCGCCGCCGAGCATCACCGTGCCGGGCAGGTCCAGGCGCTGCCAGGTGCCGCGCGACTCCTCGACGGCGAGGACCAGGAGCGGGACCGCGACGACCGCGACCGGGACGTTGAGCCAGAAGATCGCCTGCCAGCTCACGCCCTCGACGACCGCACCGCCGATGACCGGCCCGAGGGCGACGCCGAGGCCGCTGACGCCGCCCCAGATGCCGATCGCGGCCGAGCGCATCGCCGGCGGGACCGCGGCGGCGAGCAGGGTCAACGAGAGCGGCATGATCGCCGCGGCGCCGAGCCCCTGGACCGCGCGGGACACGATCAGGGCGGCGGAGCTGGTGCTGAGCGCGGCCGCGATCGAGGCCGCGGTGAAGACCGCGATGCCGACGAGCATCACCCGGCGCCGGCCGAGGCGGTCGCCGATCGTCGCGGCCGGGAGCATGAACGTGGCGAAGGCGAGGGTGTAGGCGTTCATGAACCACGACAGCTGGCCCACCGTCGCGTCGAGGTCGCGCTGGATGACCGGCAGCGCGCTGGTCATCACCAGGTTGTCGAGGGTGGCCATGAACATCGGGAGCGAGGCGGCGACGATCGCGAGCCAGACCGGCGGGCGCCGCGACGCGACCGGGGCGGGGGCGGCCGCCACGTCGAGTGCAGACATCGGATCTCCTCAGAAGTTGTAATTGAATGATTACTAGTGCGGAGGAGCGTAAGTAATCGACTGATAACATGTCAACCATGAATGCGCGCAGGAGTGGTCGGATGAGTGGCGACGAGCGCCGGGAGGCGATCCTCGCGGCGGCCACGCACGCCTTCGCCCGCGGCGGCTACCACGGCACGAGCACCGACGCCGTCGCCAAGGAGGCGGGCGTCTCCCAGCCCTACGTCGTGCGGATGTTCGGCACGAAGCTCGAGCTCTTCCTCGAGGTGTTCCAGCGCTCCGCGGACCGGATCCGCGCCGCCTTCACCGGAGTGCTCGACGCCGGCCCCTTCGATCCCGCCAGCGAGGACGACAAGGCCCGGATGGGGCTGGCCTACACCGAGCTGCTGCGCGACCAGGAGTTCCTCCAGGTCCAGATGCACGGCTTCTCCAGCGGCGGGGTCCCCGAGATCGCGGCAGCCGCCCGACGCTGCATGGGCGAGGTGTTCGCGACCATCCGGCGCACCGGCTGGACCGACGAGGAGTGCCGCGACTTCGTCGCCTACGGGATGCTGCTCAACGTCATGATCTCGATGGGCGCGACCACCGACCTCGCCGAGGACGACCCACTGCACGCCCTCGCGACCTGCGCGTTCGGCGACGCCCTCGAACTGCTTGAATCGCCCGCGTGACCCTCGTCCTCGCCTCCGCCTCCCCCGCCCGGCTCCAGACCCTGCGCAACGCCGGCATCGAGCCGGTCGTGATCGTCTCGGGCGTCGACGAGTCGCAGCTCGACGGGCTGCCCCCGGCCGAGCTGGCGCTCCAGCTCGCCGTGCTCAAGTGCGCGGCCGTGGCCGAGCGCGCCGAGGTCCCGGCGGGTGCACTGGTGCTCGGCTGCGACTCCGTGCTCGACCTGGACGGCGCCGCCCTCGGCAAGCCGGGGGACGCCGAGGAGGCGGTCCGCCGCTGGCAGGACATGCGCGGCCGCTCCGGCGTGCTGCGCACCGGCCACTGCCTGCGCGACACCGCGACCGGCCGGGTCGCCGCGGCGACGGCCTCCACCAC
>JAEZKN010000307.1 GCA_023415395.1 Actinomycetes bacterium | reverse complement strand
CACCCCGGAGGTGGTCGCCTTCGCCGCCCGCCAGCTCGGGCCCTACCCCTTCGACGCGACCGGGGGCCTCGTGGTGGACGCGCCGGTCGTCTCGGCCTGGGGCACCCAGACGCGCCCGGTCTACAGCCAGGACCTGTGGCGCACCGGCTCGAGCCTCTACCCCGTCGTCCACGGCGTCGCGCGCCAGTGGTTCGGCGCGTCGGTGACCGGCGCCGGTCCGGGAGACGCCTGGCTGGAGGAGGGCCTGGCCGCGTACGTCGAGTGGCGCTGGTCGGAGATGCAGGGGCAGGGCTCCGGGCGCCGGCTCTTCGAGACCGCCTGGGCGCGGTACGCCGGCGAGCGGTCCTTCTGGGCGGTGCCCATGGACCGTCGGGCGGTCCTCGACCGGGGCGCGATGACCTTCCACGCGCTGCGCACGCGCATCGGTGGTCCGGCGTTCTTCTCGGTCCTGCGGCGTTGGTCGGCCGAGCACCGGCACGCGAACGGGTCGGCCGCCGACTTCATCGCGCTGGCCGAGGCCGAGTCGAGGGAGGACCTCGGGTCGTTCTTCGCGGCCTGGCTCGAAGCCGACCGGCCGCCGGCGACGACCCGGGCCAACGGCTTCCCTCGCGGGTTCACCGGCCGCTCGACGGGAGCCCCGGCCTCGTGGGCGCCGATCAGCGAGCTGCACGCTCTGCTGGCGTCCACGCCTCCACGGCCTGCTCGAGGTTGAGCACGACCGCGGCCGCGGCGAAGTGGTGGTCGCCGGTCGACGCCTGCGCCTGCACCACCCGCGAGCGGAGCTCGGAGACCGCCGACCGCGCGGTGTCGAGCGAGCGGGAGTCCCGCAGGAGCTCGGCGACGCAGCGCAGCGCCTGGGCCGTCCTCGCGCGGAGCTCTGCCGCGGCCGGGTCGTCGTTGCGGATCTCCGCACGCTGGTCCGCGACCAGGGCGATGACCTCGTCCACGCACCCGGTGAGCCGCTGCAGGGCCTGGGCCCGTGCATCGTGCCGCTCGGTGGTCTCGGCCCAGCGGGCGGCCTTCCAGTTCGCCCGGCGAGCCTCGCGGGCCTCGTCCATCAGCGCATCGGCGTTGTGGGCGGTGCGGGCGAGCGAGGCGCGCAGCGAGTTCCAGTCCTTCTCGCCCAGGATCTCCTGCTCCAGGGCGGTGGCGAGCTCGTCGAGCTGGCCGGCGAGCTCGCCGCGCAGCCGCTCCTGCGCGAGCGCGGCGGGGGTGAGGGGCAGCTGCGGGAAGGCGAGGTAGACCCCGACTCCCACCACCGCGCCGACGGCGGTGAGCCCGCCGTACGCGGCGGTGTACTCGATCGGGTCGCCCTTGCCGGCCACCAGCACGAACATGGCCGCGAGCGGGACCCAGCTGCCCATCTCGCCGGCCAGGCCCGCGGCGGCGACCACGGCTCCGGCGACGATGGCCAGCCCGAGCGGGATGGGCTCGGGCAGGGGGAGCGACGCGGCGGCGAGCGCGATCGCCGCGCCGAGGAGGATCGCGACCACGACCTCCACGGCGCTGCGCGCCGACCGCACGACCGTCCCGGAGACGACCGTCAGGGCGCCGAGCGGCGCGTAGTAGGCGTACTCCGTCGCGAAGGACCCGAAGGGCTGCACCACCAGCCAGGCCAGCATCGCCGCCAGGGCGGCCTTGACCGCCAGGAAGAAGTCCGGATGGGCCCGGGCCTCGGCCCGGGCCCGGCGTACGGTGGCGCTGGTGCTCATCCGGGTCCGGTACCCGCAGGTCAGCGGGTCACGCGGGCGACGCACACCTCGCCGGTGGCGCGGTGGACGGCGCGGAACACGAACCGGTCGGTGCCGCGACGATCGGCGACCCGGCGCTCGACGTCGAAGGAGCCGCTGGGCCCGCGCGTCGTCGAGGCGCCCCGGTCGACGACGGCGCCGTCGCGCTTCAGCGTCCAGCGCCAGGTCTGTCCGGCGCGGTTGCTGTCGATCTCCGCCTCGACCTCCATCCGGCCGTCGTCGGGGCCGGCCTGGATCTCCCAGCGGGTGGATCCCGAGCAGGTGCCCGCACGCTCCCGGTCGTCGTCGGCGGCGTGGGCAGGAGCGACGGCCATGAGGCCGAGCGTGAGGGTGGTAGCAGTGGCAGTGGCAGTGGCGAGTGCGAGTGTCTTCATGGGTCCACCGTGGCCGCCGCGGATGGGACCGGCGTGAGGCCGCGATGAGAGTGTCCTCATGCGCGGACGATGCGCACCGCACCCTCGCGGCGCGGGTCGGCCGCGGCGACCAGCCGTCCGTCGGGGCGCAGGAGGGTGGCGGCGACGCCGCCGTAGTACATCGTCAGGCCCTCCTCGCTCTCCCGCTTGACGACCTCGGTCGGGCGGCCGGCGTCGTGGACGTGCACCCGCGGGTGGTGGATGGCCTCTTGGAGGCCGAGACCGCCGACGAACCGGGCCAGCACCTGCGCGATCGCGGTGGCGATCCGGCCGGCGCCCGGGGAGCCCAGCGCGAGCACCGAGCCGTCCGCCTGGCGGCCGACGGTGGGTGCCATGTTCGAGAGCAGTCGCGAGCCGGGAGCCAGGGCGTGCAGGCCGCCGGGGTTGAGCTCCTGCTCGCCGAGGGTGTTGTTGAGCCAGATGCCCGTGCCCTTCGCGATCATCCCGGAGAAGTAGCCCGACGAGACCGTCACCGCGCAGGCGCGACCGTCGGAGGCGGTGGCCGAGCAGTGCGCCGTCGAGCCCGAGTCGAGGTAGCGGGCCGCGTCGGCGGCCAGGTCGGTGGAGTGGTCGAGCACGGCGTGCCGGTGGCCGAGCACCTCGCGCTGCACCGCGATCATCCGCTCGGTGTCGCCCGGCTCCCAGTCGTCGAGCAGCCGCAGCATCGCCGCCACGCACACACCGCCGACTGACGGGGGCGGGGTGGTGGCCAGCGTCCAGTCGGCGACCCGGGTGGCCAGGGAGGTGCGCACCATCGGCTGGTACGCCGCGAGGTCCTCGGACCCGAGGATCCCGCCGCGGTCGAGCACGTCGGCGCTGATCAGCTCGGCGAGCTCGCCGGTGTGCAGCGTGGCCGCGCCCTCCTCGGCGATCAGCAGCAGGGACCGGGTCAGGTCGGGCAGCACCACGCGCTCGGTCACCAGCTCGC
>JAEZKN010000305.1 GCA_023415395.1 Actinomycetes bacterium | reverse complement strand
TAGAACCCGCCGCGGGTCTCGTCCTCGACCTCCTCCTGCGTGAACACGTAGGTCTGGTCGGGGAAGTGGCCGCAGAAGATGATCGAGTGCGCCCACAGGTTCCGCACGATGTTCGCCGTGAAGTTCGCCCAGAACGTGGCCTTGTAGCCCCGCTTGCGGAACGCCAGCGCCGACAGGGCCGGGAACGCGATGTAGTCCTTGACGATCTGCAGGCGCGCCTTGCCCCAGATGCCCTTCATCTCGCTGACGACCTCGTCCTTGGTCTTCTGGCCCTTGCGGTAGGCCTCGAGGTCGAGATCGTGGAGCGCGACGCCCCACTCGAAGAACGCCATCAGCAGCAGGTTGTAGAACGGCTGGGCGAGGTAGACCGGGTGCCACTTCTGATGCGGGTCGATCCGCATGATGTCGTACCCGAGATCCTTGTCCTTGCCGAGGATGTTCGTGTACGTGTGATGCACGAAGTTGTGGGAGTGCTTCCACGCCTCCTTGGTGGAGGCGGTGTCCCAGTCCCACGTCGACGAGTGGATGTCCGGATCGTTCATCCAGTCCCACTGGCCGTGCATGACGTTGTGGCCGATCTCCATGTTCTCGAGGATCTTGGCCAGTGCCAGCAGGGACGTCCCCGCGACCCAGGCCGGCTTCCGGTTCGACGCGAACAGCGTCACCCGGCCGGCCGCCGCCAGCCCGCGCTGGACCTTGATCAGGCGGTTGATGTACGCCGCGTCGCCGGCGCCGCGTGAGTCCTCGATGTCCGCGCGGATCGCGTCGAGCTCACGGCCGATCTGCTCCACCTCCTCGTCGGTGAGGTGGGTGTACTCCTGGACGTCCGAGATCGCCATGCGATCCTCCCTAGATGTCGAGGGTGCAGTCGCCGACCGCGGCGGTCACGCAGGTCTGCACCTGTTCGTTGGGCTGGTCGTACTCCTCGCCGTTGCGCAGGTCGCGGACCTTGCCGCTGACGAGGGTGAGCGTGCAGGTGTGGCAGATGCCCATGCGGCAGCCGTAGGGCATGCCGACGCCGGCCTCCTCGCCGGCCTCGAGCACCGTGGTCGCGCCGTCGGCCTCGACCGACCTGCCGGAGTTGCGGAACGTGATCGTGCCGCCCTCCCCGCCCTCCCCGCCGAGCTCGAGGGAGAAGCGCTCCAGGTGCAGGCGGTCCTCGAGCCCGGCCTGCTCGAAGTGCTCGGCGATCGCGTCGAGCATCGGCCCCGGCCCGCACGCGAAGGTCTCGCGCTCGCGCCAGTCCGGGCAGACGTGGTCGAGCCCCCGGTCAGCGTCGGCGAGGTCGAGCATGCCGTCGGTGTCGGTGTGCAGCCGGTGGACGGTGAGCCCCGCGTGCTTCTCCTCCAGCCGGTCGAGCTCGGCGCGGAAGATCATCCGCTCGGCCGTGGGCGAGGAGTAGTGCATGACCACGTCCGGGAAGGAGCCGCGACGGTCCATCGTGCGCAGCATGGCCATCACCGGCGTGACGCCGCTGCCACCGACCAGGAAGAGCATCCGGGGCGGCGGCGGCTCGGGCAGCACGAAGTCGCCCTCGGGCAGCGCGAGCCGCACGATGGTCCCCGGCTCGAGGCCGTTGACCAGGTGGCTGGAGAGCTTGCCCTCCGGCATGGCCCGCACGGTGATCGTGATCGTGCGGCCGGAGCGCCGCGGCGCGGAGCTCACCGAGTACGAGCGCCACTGGAACCGCCCGTCGACCTGCACCCCGATCCCGACGTACTGCCCGGGGCGGTGGTCGTAGCGCCACCCCCACCCGGGCCGGATGACCAGGGTCGCGGCGTCGTCGGTCTCGGGCACCACCTTCTCGACCCGGCCGCGGAGCTCGCGCTCGCTCCACAGGGGGTTGATCAGGTGCAGGTAGTCGTCCGGGTGCAGCGGGGTCGTCAGCTTGCCCCCGGCGCTGCGGAGGCGTGCCCACGGGACGGTGGCGGCCATGCCAACTGAGTGAACAGGTGTTCTCCGAAGGAGTCAACGCCCCGCAGGGGTGGGTTGGGCCACTGCCTAGGATTGGGCCATGGCCTACAACGTGGAGAAGACCGACGAGCAGTGGCGCGAGGAGCTCACGCCCGAGGAGTACGCGGTCCTCCGCCAGGCAGGCACCGAGCGCGCCTTCACCGGCGAGTACACCGACACCGAGACCAAGGGCGTCTACTCCTGCAAGGCCTGCCACGCCAAGCTCTTCGAGTCCGACACCAAGTTCCACTCCGGCTGCGGCTGGCCGTCGTTCTACCAGCCCATCACCGACACCCTCGAGTACCTCGAGGACAACTCGCACGGCATGAAGCGGGTCGAGGTCCGCTGCGCCAACTGCGGCTCCCACCTGGGCCACGTCTTCCCCGACGGCTTCGGCACCCCCACCGGCGACCGCTACTGCATCAACTCGATCAGCCTGACCCTGGAGCCCGCCGACTCGTGAGTTTCATCGGCCGGCCGACAAAACTCATGCCTGGACGATGAACCTTTGTCGTCCCAGCGTGAGTTTCATCGGCCGGCCGATGAACCTTTGAAGCCCTCAGCCGGCGAACCACCCCGAGGGACTCAGCTCGGAGCCCATCCGGGGGACGTACTGGTCGAAGTAGATCCGGGCGATCAGCTCGCGGCGCGAGCGGACGTCGGCCTTCTCGAAGACCGACTTCAGGTGGTCCTGGACCGTGTACGCCGACAGGTGCAGCGTGGCCGCGATCTCCTTGGTGTCCACGCCCTGGAGGACGAGCTGGGTGACGTCGCGCTCGCGCGGGGTCAGATCGAAGGCGGCGACGACGAGCGCCACGATCTCGGGCGGGCGCGCCTCCTCGATCGTGACCACCACCTCGCCGGTGCGACCGTCCATGCCCGACAGCGGCGCGGCGTGGAGGACCAGCCACATCCCGTCGGCGGTCCGGACGCGGGCCCGCGGGGGCGCCGCGGTCGCGCCGGCGGCGTAGCGCCGGGCAGCACCGACC
>JAEZKN010000108.1 GCA_023415395.1 Actinomycetes bacterium | reverse complement strand
TCGACTCGACGATCAGCGGGCGCGGCGGGAGAGGCGCTCGACGTCCATGATCACGACCGAGCGGGGCTCGAGGCGCAGCCAGCCGCGGGAGGCGAAGTCGGCCAGCGCCTTGTTGACGGTCTCGCGGGAGGCGCCGACCAGCTGGGCGAGCTCCTCCTGGGTGAGGTCGTGGTGGACGTGGACGCCGTCGTCGGCGGTGCGGCCGAAGCGGTCGGCGAGGTCGAGCAGCGCCTTGGCGACCCGGCCCGGGACGTCGGAGAACACCAGGTCGGCGACGACGTCGTTGGCCTTGCGCAGCCGGCCGGCGAGCTGGGTGAGCAGGCCGCGGGCGACGACCGGGCGACCCTCGAGCCAGCGCAGCAGGTCCTCGTGCGAGAGCGAGGCGAAGGAGGCGTCGGTCACCGCGGTGACGGTCGCCGAGCGCGGGCCCGGGTCGAAGAGCGAGAGCTCGCCGAACATCTGGCCGGGGCCGAGGATCGCGAGGAGGTTCTCCCGCCCGTCGGAGGAGGTGCGGCCGAGCTTCACCTTCCCCTCGAGCACGATGTAGAGCTTGTCGCCGGAGTCGCCCTCGTGGAAGAGGACGTCGCCGCGGCGCAGCTTCGTCTCCGCCATGGAGGCACGCAGCGCGGTCGCCGCCTCGTCGTCGAGCGCGCTGAACAGCGGGGCCTGACGCAGTACGTCGTTGTCCACGAATCCTCCTAGCCGAGCGACCCGCAGCACACGGGCACGTGTCGATCCTAGCCAGTGGGATTGTTCACAGGAACCAACCGGTCCGCGGTGGACGCGATGAGTTCGAATCGGCACCGTCGGCGCCCCACCGTACGCTGGGCCCGTGTCCGCCACCCCCGTCGACGCCGAGTCGCGCACCAGCCTGGTCCGGCGCGCCCGCAAGATCGACCGGGTCCTGGGTGAGACCTACCCCGACGCGAAGTGCGAGCTCGACTTCGACGACCCCTTCCAGCTCCTCGTCGTGACGGTGCTGTCCGCGCAGACCACCGACAAGCGGGTGAACGCCGTCCGCCCGACGCTCTTCGCCGCCTACCCGGACGCGCGCGCGATGGCGGCCGCCGACCGGACCACGCTCGAGGGCATCGTCGGACCGCTCGGGTTCTTCCGCGCCAAGACCGAGTCGCTGCTCAAGCTGAGCGCCGCGCTGGTCGAGGACCACGACGGCCAGGTGCCGCCCCGGCTCGAGGACCTCGTCAAGCTGCCGGGGGTGGGCCGCAAGACCGCCAACGTGGTGCTCGGCAACGCCTTCGGCGTCCCCGGCATCACCGTCGACACCCACTTCGGACGGCTGGCGCGCCGCTTCGGCTGGACCGAGGAGACCGACCCGGTGAAGGTCGAGCACGCGGTCGGGGAGCTCTTCCCCAAGAAGGACTGGACGATGCTCAGCCACCACCTCATCTGGCACGGCCGCCGCCGGTGCCACGCCCGCAACCCCGCGTGCGGTGCCTGCCCGGTGGCGAAGTGGTGCCCGTCGTACGGCGAGGGCCCGACCGATCCCGTCGCGGCCGCGAAGCTGGTGAAGACCGAGGGCAGAGCATGAGGCACGCCCTCCCGGCCGCGCTCGTCGCGGCCGTGCTGCTCCTGTCCGGCTGCACCGACGACCAGCCCGCGTCCCCCGGTGCGTCGAAGATCGACGTCGACACCACCGAGCTGCGCGAGCTCAAGGCCGAGACGGCGGTCGAGGAGTGCGCGCCCGGCGACGCGACCGACGGCGGCCTGCCCGACCTGACGCTTCCCTGCCTCGGCGGCGGGCCGGACGTCGACCTGGCCAGCCTCGAGGGCCCGCTGGTCGTCAACCTCTGGGCGTCGTGGTGCGGGCCGTGCAAGAAGGAGATGCCGGCGCTCCAGGAGTTCTACGAGCGGTACGGCGACCAGGTCGGCGTGCTGGGCGTCGACTACCAGGACGTGCAGCCCGACGCGGCCCTCGAGCTGGCCGGCCGGCTCGGCGTCACCTACCCGCTGGTCGCCGACCCCGGCGGCGACCTCAACGCGCGGGACCCGCTGCCGGTCATCCGGGGCGTGCCGTGGCTGGTCTTCCTCGACGCCGAGGGCGAGGTGGACCTCGTCCCCGGCGGCGTCGAGGACACCGCCGAGCTCGTCGAGCTGGCCAACGAGCACCTCGGGACCGACCTGTGAGCCCGGGGCCGCTCGACGGGCCACAGCTGCCGGACTGGCTCGAGCCCGTCCGAGCCGGCGCCCAGGCGATCTCGGCCGACGACCTGACCAAGTTCGTCCCCCCTCCTGGCGGCGGGGCGCGTCGGGGCGCCGTGCTGATGCTCTTCGGCGACGGCCCGACCGGCGGCGAGCTGCTGCTGACCGAGCGCGCGCACGACATGCGCTCCCACCCCGGCCAGGTCTCCTTCCCCGGCGGGGCGATCGACCCGGGCGAGACCGACGTCGAGGCGGCGCTTCGCGAGGCCCAGGAGGAGATCGGGGTCGACCCGGACGGCGTCGCGGTGTTCGGGCGGCTGCCCGAGCTGTGGCTCCCGCCGAGCAACTTCGCGGTGACACCGATCCTGGGCTGGTGGCGCGAGCCGGCCGCGGTGCGGATCGTCAGCCCGGCCGAGGTGCACGCCATCCACCACGTCCCGATCGAGGAGCTCCTCGATCCCGAGCACCGGGTGATGGTGCGGCACCCGCGCGTCGACTACCGCAGCCCCGGCTTCCTCATCGGCCCCGACAAGGACGTGATCCTGTGGGGGTTCACCGGCGGGATCATCGCCCGGCTCTTCGACTTCCTGGGCTGGACGCGTCCGTGGGACGAGACGCAGGTGCGCGACCTGCCCGACTACATGCTGCAGGCTGATCCCCGACGCACCCGGCTGCTGGACATCGAGGACGACGACGGATGAACCTGCTCGACTGGCTCCTGGTCGCCCTGGTCCTCGCCTATGCGCTGTCGGGCTACTGGCAGGGCTTCATCACCGGCGCCTTCGCCACCGGCGGCCTCCTGCTGGGCGGCCTCTTCGGGGTCTGGCTCGCACCCGTCGCGCTCGGCGACGCGAACCCCTCGCTGATGGTGTCGCTGGGGGCGCTGTTCATCGTGATCCTCGCGGCCTCGCTCGGACAGGCGACCTTCCAGTTCGCCGGCAGCCGGCTGCGCGAGAAGGTCACCTGGCAGCCGGCCCGGGCCCTCGACGCGATCGGCGGCGCGCTGCTCAGCGCTTTCGCCGTGCTGCTCGTCGCCTGGGCGCTCGGCGTGGCGATCTCCGGCTCCCGGATCGGCGGCATCACCCCGATGGTCCGCGGCTCGACCGTCCTGGCGGAGGTCGACGAGGTGCTCCCGGCCTCGGCCGGCAACGTGCTGCAGGCGTTCAACGACGTCGTCGGCACCAGCTTCTTCCCGCGCTACCTCGAGCCGTTCGCGCCCGAGCGCATCGTCGAGGTGGGCCCCGGCCCGAAGCGGCTGCTCAACGACCCGGACGTGCACGCCGCGGAGGCGGCCGTGCTGAAGATCCGCGGCACGAACGAGTGCGGTCGCGGCGTCGAGGGCTCCGGCTTCGTCTACGCCCCGAACCGGCTGATGACCAACGCCCACGTCGTCGCGGGCATCGACGACCCCGAGGTCGTCGTCGGAGAGGACAGCGTCGACGCCGAGACCGTCTACTACAACCCCGACATCGACGTCGCCGTGCTCGCCTTCGACAGCGGCGACATCGCGCCCCTGGCCTTCGACAACACGGTCAAGGCCGAGGACGGCGTGGCGATCCTCGGCTACCCGCAGGACGGCCCCTACCACGTCGAGCCGGGTCGCGTCCGCGCCGAGCAGCGGCTGCGGTCGCCCAACATCTACGGCACCGGAGCCGTCATCCGCGAGGTCTACTCCCTGCGCGGCCGGATCCTGCCCGGCAACTCCGGCGGGCCGATCGTCACCGCGCGCGGCGACGTCGCGGGCGTCGTCTTCGCGGCCTCGGTGACCGACCGCGACACCGGCTACGCGCTCACCGCGGACCAGGTCGACGCCGCCGCCGACGCCGGCCGCAGCAGCTCGGTCGAGGTGTCGACCGGCGGGTGTGCGGGGTGAGCCGGTCCGGTTTGATCCGGCTGGGTGTCGGGATCCCCGGTTAACCGGGGATCTTGTCGGTTCCACCCCGGCGAAGTCCACTGGTCGAAGCAACGC
>JAEZKN010000276.1 GCA_023415395.1 Actinomycetes bacterium | reverse complement strand
GGTGCGGCAGGCACCGCCGGGTCCGGCCGAGCAGGTCGAGGAGGCGGCCGCGCTGGCCGCGCGCTTCGGGGAGGTCGTCGGCGGGGACACCCTGGTGCACACCGACATCCGCGACGACAACCTGCTGCTGGCGGCCGACGGCCGCGTGCTGCTCTGCGACTGGAACTGGCCCTCGCTCGGCGCCGCCTGGCTCGACACCGTCTTCCTCCTGATCGGCCCGCGCGGCGACGGTCTCGACGTGGACGCCGTGCTGGCTACGGCGCCGCTGACCCGGGACGTCCCTGCCGAGGCGGTCGACATCGTGCTCGCCCTGGTCGCCGGCTACTTCCTGATGTCGGCCCAGCAGCCGGTACCGTCGACCTCGCCGCACATCCGCGACGCGCAGCGCTGGCAGGGCGAGGTGTGCTGGAGCTGGCTGGCCGAGCGACGCGGTTGGTCCTGAGCAGGTCGGTCCGGCGGGCTCGGGGGACGCGGGCGGATTTGGGCGGCTGAGCGCCTCGCTGCTAGCCTTGTCCGTCGCGTGACAGGGCTGTTTCCTGCCCGCGCGCACCTCGACGTCAACGACCGATCCACCCCCGCGATCACACGAAACGAAGGCAGCGACAGTGGCGAACATCAAGTCCCAGATCAAGCGGAACAAGCAGAACGAGCGCCGGCACGAGCGCAACAAGGCCGTCAAGACCGGCCTGAAGTCCGCCGTCCGCAAGTTCCGCGAGGCCGCCGAGGCCGGTGACAAGGACGCCGCGATCCTGGCGGGCCGCGACGCCGCCAAGAAGCTCGACAAGGCCGCCTCCAAGGGCGTCATCCACAAGAACCAGGCCGCGAACCGCAAGTCCGCGATCGCCAAGAAGGCCGCCTCCCTCTGATCCCACCGCCCGTCGAGGCGCCCTGCGCGCCTCCGGGCAGATCGGTCGTCGCACTGACCCGTCAGGACCTGGTCCTGGCGGGTCAGCGGCATTTGAGCTCCCTCAGCCCGAGCCCGCGAGGGCTGAGACCCAGGAGCCAGGTCGAGTAGCCGCACGACCGACGCAGGAGGTCGTGACCGGCGTATCGAGACCCACCAGGCAGGGGTCCGGGCCTCGACACGCTCGCTGGCGCTCCTACTCGACCACCGACAAGCGCAGCGCCCTCGTCGGTCGTATCGAGACCCACCGAGCCGTAGGTCGGGGCCTCGATACGCTCGCTACTCGACCACCGAGGAGGCCTTTCGTCGGTCGAGTAGCCGCACGACCGACGCAGGAGGTCGTGACCGGCGTATCGAGACCACCGAGCCGTCGGTCGGGGCCTCGATACGCTCGCTGGCGCTCGCTACTCGACCGCCGACAGGGGGTCAGCGGTCGTCGCGGAGGTCGGTGACGGTGAGGACCAGGCGCTCCAGGGTGTACGACGGGTCGCTGGCTGCGCCCTTGATGTCGGCGTCGGCCTGGGCGATCGCCCGGATGGCCTGGCCGATGCCGGTCTCGGTCCAGCTGCGCGACTGCGTGCGCAGGGTGCGCAGCTTCCACGGCGGGACGCCGACCTCGCGGGCCAGGTCGGCCTCCGACATGCGGCCCGGGGCGGCCAGGTAGCGCGCGAGGCCGCGGGCGCCGCCGGCGAAGGCGGAGGTGACCAGCACCGGTGCCGTCCCTCCGTCGAGCGCCCAGCGCAGCTCCTCCAGCGCCGCGGTGCGATGGCCGTTGAAGGCGGCGTCCGCGACCGCGAAGGACTTGGCCTCGGCGCGGCCGCCGAAGTACTGCTTGACCTGCTCGGTGCCGATCGGCTGGCCGGCGAAGTCGTTGGCCAGCTGGCTGGCCGCGGCCGCGAGCCCCCGGAGGTCCTGGCCGACGGCCTGGACCAGGGCGTCGGCGGCGTCGCGCTCGATGGTCGTGCCGTGGCTGCGGACCTCGGCCGCCACGAAGGCGGGGTACTCCGAGGCCTTCAGCTCCCCGGACTTCGCCTCGGTGACCGTGCCGAGCTTGCGCAGCTTGGTCAGGACCCCCGAGCCCTTGGGCCCGCCACCGTGCACCAGCACGAGCGCGACCTCCTCGGCCGGTGCGCCGGCGTACTCCAGCAGCCCGGCCACCGACTCCTCCGGGAGGTTCTCCAGGGACCGGACGACCACACAGCGGATGCTCGAGAAGAGCGACGGCGCGGACAGCTCCCCGAGCGTGGCCAGCGTCAGGTCGGACGCGACGGTCTCGGAG
Source organism: Actinomycetes bacterium (assembly GCA_023415395.1). Taxonomy (GTDB): domain Bacteria; phylum Actinomycetota; class Actinomycetes; order Propionibacteriales; family Nocardioidaceae; genus Nocardioides. Next base: position 880 of record JAEZKN010000276.1, on the reverse strand, counting down.
AGCTCGGCCTCGGGGTCGTGCTTGCGGACCGCCTCGCGGACCGCGCTGACCGTGCGCTCGTTGAGGAACTCCTCCTTGCCGGTCACCAGCGTGACCCGACCCAGGACGTCTGACGCGCGAGGGGAACCTGCCATGGTGCCTGCACCCTATCCGGACGCCACCGACAGCCGGCCGCCCTCCACGACCACCGCGACGTCGCCCTCCTCGTCGGTGCGGTGGACCGACGTCCCGGCCGCCACGAGCGGGTCGAGGGTCTCGGGCGCGGGGTGACCGTAGTCGTTGTCCTCCCCCACTGACACCAAGGCGACGCGAGCACCGAGGGACAGCAGCCAGTCCTCGTCCTGGTAGCGGCTGCCGTGGTGCGGCACCTTGAGCACGTCGACCCGCAGCCCGGGCAGCAGCCGGGCGAGCCGGGCCTGGGCGGGTGGCTCGACGTCCCCCGTCAGCAGCAGGCGTACGCCGCCCACCTCGGCGACCAGCACCACGCTGGCGTCGTTCGGGTCGTCCGGCACGTACCCCGGCTCCGGCCACACCGCCTGCATCGTCACCGCACCGACCTGCCGCGGCTCGCCGTACGCCTCCGGCGTCCGTTCCACGGCGCCCACCGTCCTCCCGTCGAGCACGCCCGGCAGTCCGTCGACGTGGTCGGCGTGCGGATGGGTGAGCACCACGAGCGGCACCTGCTCCACCCCGAGCCGGTCCAGGCACCGGTCGACCGCCGCCGGGTCCGGGCCGGTGTCGACCACGACGGCGCTGCCGGGGCCGGCACGGAGCACGAGCGCGTCGCCCTGCCCCACGTCGCAGGCGACCAGCACCCACCCCGCGGGCGGCCAGCCGAGGGTCGGCGGGCGCACCAGGACCGCGGCCACCAGCACCAGGC
>JAEZKN010000250.1 GCA_023415395.1 Actinomycetes bacterium | reverse complement strand
CGGCGGCTCCTGGGGGGGGGTCGCCGCGCCCGGCGCCCCGCCGCGCGGCGCGGCGCGGGCCGCGCCACCAGGCCACGAAGCCGACGAGGCAGAACCCGCCGTAGAACAGGTACATCGCGGCCGTCGGGTAGTAGCCGGCGCGGACCAGCGAGGTCACGCCGACGACGTCGACCCCGATCCAGATCAGCCAGAACTCGACGTACCCCCGGGCCATGCCGTAGGTCGCGAGGAGGGACCCGGCCAGGATCCAGGCCTCCGTCGCGGGGCCCCACGACCCGATCTCGCGGAGGACGACGTAGGCGAGCGCGTAGCCGGCCGCGGCCAGCCCGAGCAGGCCGAGCCGCTCGAGGCCGGTGGCCCAGCGCGGCGCGACCGCCCCGCCGTCGGTCGTGTCCCGGGTGTGCGACCACCGCCACCAGCCGTAGGCGCTGACGACCGCGAACATCACCTGGCGGCCGGCCTGTCCCCACAGTGGCTCCGACGTGGCGTTGCTCAGCTCGCCGCTGACGAAGACCGTGAAGAGCAGGGCGTTGCCGACCAGGCCGACCGGCCAGGCCCACACCAGGCGGCGCATGCCGAGAAGCGCGCTGCCGAGGCCGAAGAGGTTGCCGACGACCTCGCGCACGGCGAGGTAGCCGCCGCCGACCGCGATCGTGCCGTGCAGGAGCCAGTCGAGCATCAGCTGCTCCCGTCGCGGTAGGCGAGCAGCTTCTCGACGTGCTTGGCGATGACGTCGACCTCGAGGTTGACCCGCTCCCCCGGCTGCCGGGAGCCGAGCGTGGTGCGGGCGAGGGTCTCGGGGATGAGGCTCACGGTGAACGAGTCGTCGCGGGCCTCGACGACCGTGAGGCTCACGCCGTCGACGGTGATCGAGCCTTTGTCGACCAGGTAGCGGGTGAGGCCGGCCGGCAGGGTGATCTCGACGACCTCCCAGTGCTCGCTGGGCGTGCGGCTCATCACCGTTCCGACCCCGTCGACGTGGCCCTGGACGATGTGCCCGCCCAGCCGGGTGTGGGCCGTGACCGCGCGCTCCAGGTTGACGGTGTCGCCGGGCTGCACGCCGTGCAGGCTGGTCTTGTCGAGCGTCTCCTGCATGACGTCGGCGGTCCAGGTGTCCTCGGTCCGCTCGGCGACGGTCAGGCAGCAGCCGTTGACGGCGATCGAGTCGCCGAGGCCGGCGTCCTGGAGGACGGTCGTGGCTCGGACGGTGAGCCGGATGGCGTCACCCTGGTCCTCGACCGCCGCGACGGTGCCGAGCTCCTCGACGATTCCGGTGAACATGGTCAGCTGCCTCGATTCGTTCGGGTGGGCGCGAGGGTGAGGCGCACGTTGTGCTCCTCGTCGTCGAGGACGGTGACGTCCACGACGCGGGGGCGCAACGCCTCGGAGATGGTGGTGATTCCGAGGTCGCCCACGGCGCTGCGGCCGGCGCCGAGGAGCATCGGCGCGACGTAGACGACGATCTCGTCGACCAGCCCGGCCCGGAGGAACGCCGAGGCCAGCGTCGGACCGCCCTCGAGGAAGACGTGCTGGCGGTCGCGGGCACGGAGCTCGCGGAGCGCCTCGTGCGGGTCGCGGGTGCGCAGGTGGAGGCTCTCCGCGTCGGTGTTGAAGATCCGGCGGCCGGGGTCGAGGTCGCGCTCGCCCATGACCACCCGCAGCGGCTGGTGATCGAGTGGCCGGTCGTGCTCGTCGCGGACCGTGAGCAGCGGGTCGTCGACGGCGACGGTGTTGGCGCCGACGAGCATCACGTCGCAGAGCGCCCGGAGGCGATGGGTGTCGCGCCGGGCCGCGGGCGAGCTCACCCAGCGGCTGGTGCCGTCGGCCGCTGCGCTGCGGCCGTCGAGGGTGGTGGCGAACTTCCAGGTGACGAACGGCCGACCGTGCTCGACCGCGAAGGTCCAGACCCGGTTCAGAAGTGTCGACTCGACCGACAGCAGTCCCGACTCGACCTCGACGCCGGCCCGGCGGAGGGTGTCGGCGCCGCCGGCCGCCGTGGGGTTCGGATCGGTCTGGGCGAAGACCACCCGGCGTACGCCCGCGTCGACCAGCGCCTGCGCGCACGGGCCGGTGCGACCCGTGTGGTTGCACGGCTCGAGCGTGACGACGGCGGTGGTTCCCCGGGCCCGGTCCCCGGCCCGGGCGAGGGCGTCGGCCTCGGCGTGCGGCGTGCCCGCCCCTCGGTGGAAGCCCTCTGCCACGGTGGCGCCGGAGTCGTCGAGCAGGACGCAGCCGCCCCGGGGGTTCGGGCCGAGCGGGACGCCGGGAGTCGCCGCCAGCGCGAGGGCGCGCTGCATCGCGGCCCGCTCGGCTGGGCTGAAGGTCATCGCTGGCCCCTCGTGTCCGGTCGCGGACTCCGGGGCTGGACGGGTCGCCCACGTGCCTGGCACGTGACGACGCCTGCGTGCGCTTCCCATCCGGACTTTGACCGTCGGTCCAGGAGTTCCACCTGGTCAACCGATCACTGGCTGTGACCGGGTCGCGGACTTTCACCGCCGGCTCGGAATTTCACCGACCCCAGAGCACGCGAGTTGTACAACTCGTCGTGGCCGAGTCTGCCACAGGGGCGCGGGACCGCTGGTGTGAGTCCGGCCACCGGACCGGGGCGGCTAGGCCGAGGGATCGGCGGACGGCTCCGGCGCCGGGCCGGCCGCCGGCACGGTGACGTGGGGCTCGGCGCCGGGGTCGTGCAGGTCGTCGAGCTCGCGGAGGGTGCGCGGCAGGAGGGTCAGGAACGCGACGGCGAGGACGGCGGAGGCGAAGACCAGCGACGCGGTCCGGACGCCCCAGCCGTCGATGGCCGGGCCCGCCAGCAGCAGGCCGACCGGGCCGGCGGCGTAGATCGCGGAGGTGATCACACCGATCACCCGGCCGCGCATGTGCTCCGGCGTCCGCACCTGCATGGCGAGGTCGAAGATCGGCTGCACCGGTCCCCAGAAGAGGCCGGTGAGGAGCGAGAAGGTCACCAGGAGCGGAAGCGCCGGCAGGAAGGCCAGCCCGAGCAGCGCCAGGCAGGCGAGGATCGCGCTGCCGACCAGGGTCCGGTGGCGGCCGAGGACCCGCACCACCCGGGTCGAGGCCAGCGAACCGACGACACCGCCGGCGCTCATGGCGGTGACGACGATGCCCAGCTGCCGCGGCTCGTCGATCTCGGTGAAGTGGACGGGCAGCACCACGGACTCGAACGGCAGGTACGCCGCGATCAGCAGGCAGACCAGCAGGGTGAACGTCCGCAGCAGGGGCTGCCGCCACACGAAGACCAGGCCCTCGACGGTGCCGTGCCAGACGCTGGCCGGTCGCTCGTGCTCCGCGGGCCGTCCGGCACCCGGGACGTCGAGGAACGCGGTGGCCACCACCGACAGCGCGAACGCCGCGGCCGTGGCCCAGAGCGCCGCCTCGGCGCCCACGAAGCCGATCAGCAGGCCGCCGATCCCCGGCCCGAGGATGTAGGCGCTGCCGTAGACGGCCTCGTGCCAGCCGTTGGCCCGCTCCCACGACCAGCCCGCGCGGGTCGCGGCCCCCGGCAGCATGGCCTTGCGGGCGGTGTAGCCGGCCGGGTCGAGCACCGCGCCCACGACCGCGAGCGCGAAGAGCCAGCCGAGGTCGAGGACCCCCAGGACCGCGAGCAGCGGGATGCCCGCGGTGCTGATGCCGGACATCGCGTCGGCGAGCAGCGCGACCCGCTTGCGGCCGACGATGTCGATGAACGTGCCCACCACGAGACTGCTGAGCAGTACCGGCACGAGCGTGGCGGCGGCGATCCCGCCCGCGGCGGTGGCGCTGCCGGTGAGGTCGAGGACCAGCCACGGCAGGACGACCATGGCCACGCCGTTGCCGGCGCCGGACAGCAGGTTGCCCGCCTGGAGCAGGACGAACGGAGTACGGCGCACGGCCGGGTGTCCGCTCAGGAGACGGCGGACCGCGCGCGAGCGCGCAGCTCGGCGACCATGCGGTCCGGGTCGTCGGCGGAGTAGACCGCCGAGCCGGCCACGAAGACGTCGGCGCCGGCCTCCGCGCAGCGCGCGATGGTCTCCAGGCTCACGCCGCCGTCGACCTGGAGCCAGGTCTCGACGCCGTGCTTGTCCATGAGCTCGCGCGCGCGACGGATCTTGGGCAGGCACAGGTCCAGGAACTTCTGGCCACCGAAGCCGGGCTCGACGGTCATGATGAGCACCATGTCGAGCTCCGCGAGCAGGTCCTCGTAGGGGTCGATCGGCGTCGCCGGCTTGAGCGCCATCGAGGCGCGGGCGCCGTGCGCGCGGATCTCGCGGGCCAGGCGGACCGGCGCCTTCGCCGCCTCGACGTGGAAGGTCACCGACCCGCAGCCCGCCTCGACGTAGGCGAGCGCGTTGCGGTCGGCGTCCTCGATCATCAGGTGCGCGTCCAGCGGCACGTCGGTGCTGCGCGCGAGCGCCTCGACCATCGTGGGGCCGAAGGTGAGGTTCGGGACGAAGTGGTTGTCCATCACGTCGACGTGGACCCAGTCCGCGCTGGCGATCCGGGCGACCTCCTCACCCAGGCGGGAGAAGTCGGCGTTGAGGATGCTCGGCGTGATCTGGAGGTGGCCCACAGGCGCTCAGTCTAGGGCGCTCGGCGGCTTCTCCGACGCGGCGACGTCCACCGATCAGTCGGGATAGTCCCTCACGAAGTGGTTGCCTGCTCCGGCGTGGCGTCGACCACCTCGTGAGGGACTATCCCGGCGGCTCAGTCGGGCAGTGGGACGTCGGGGTCGGCGGGCGGCTCGGCGCCCTCGTGCTCGTCGCGGTCGGCCCACTCGAGCAGCGGGGCGATGTCGAAGACGTGGTCGTCGATGTCGGCGTGCAGGTCGCCGAGCTCGGCGAAGCGCTGCGGGACCGTGAAGATCGTGAGGTCGCGCGGGTCGACGTCGTCGACCTCGTCCCAGCGGATCGGGGTGGAGACGCGGGCGTCGGGCAGACCGCGGACCGAGTACGCCGCCGCGATGGTGTGGTCCCGGGCGTTCTGGTTGTAGTCCACGAACAGGTGGTGCGGGTCGCGGTCCTTGGTCCACCAGGT
>JAEZKN010000106.1 GCA_023415395.1 Actinomycetes bacterium | reverse complement strand
GCCCCGGCCACGGCGAGGACGAAGCCGGCCGCTCCCACCAGCCCCCACCCGGGGCGGGTCTGGTCCCCGAGCAGGAGCAGGCCGACGAGGGCGGGGGCGAGGGTCTCGCCGACGACCAGCGGGGCGGTGGCCTGGGTGACGGTGCCGCGCTGGAGCGCCAGCGAGTAGGTCAGCATCGCCACCACCCCGGCGGCAGCGAGCGCCCAGGTCGCCGGGCTGCGCAGCAGCGGTCCGACGTGGTCGACCAGGGCCTCGGGCGACAGGTCGCCGGGGAGCATCCGCGCCGCGATCGCCGTCGCCCCGAAGCCCAGACCCGCGACGGCACCCAGGACCCGGGCGCCGGCGGCGCCGGAGAGCCGTGCGAGCGGCACGGCGGCGAGGGCGACCAGGAGCGTCGCTGCCAGCAGGCCCCACTCCTCCGCGCGGCTGACGTCCACGCTGCGGTCCTCGGTGGCCGACATCGCGACCAGCACGAGCCCGCCGACGACCACCGCGATCCCCACCCGGTCCCCCCGGGTCAGGGGCATCCGGAGGAACACCGCTCCCAGGACGGCCGTGACGGCCAGGAAGCTCGCGACGACCGCCTGGACGACGAAGAGCGGCAGGCTGCGGACGGCGACCAGGCTGAGCAGGAAGCCCAGGGCGTCGATGCCCACGCCGGCGAGGTAGGTCGACGAGCCGAGCAGCCGCACCAGCAGCCGCGGGTCGAGCCCCTCCACCGTCCGGGTACGCCGGGCGGCGACCGCCTCGAGGACCGAGCTCACGCCGTAGCAGAGCGCGGCTCCCGCGGCGGCCAGCAGCCCGAGCAGCATCCCGCCACGCTAGACCCGGCCGACCCGGGGGCCGGCGGGCCGACCGGCCCCTCGCGGCGGACCTCCGGCAGGGTCGTTCGGACCGGTCGTTCGGACCGGACGGGACCGGGCCGGCGGGTACAGACTGGGTCGCGTGCGGCGCTCGGGCACGCAGGACGCTCGCTCGTGGAGCGACATGCTCGACGGGGGCATCTTCGCGCTCTCCGGGGTGATCGGCCTCTGGTTCGCCTCCGTCCTCCTGCGCGACGGCGTCCGGCCCGGCTGGCCCACGCTCCTCCTGCTCGCCTTCTGGGTCTTCTTCAGCTATCTCGTGCTGCCCCGCCTGCACCGGATCCTCACCTCGATCTACCTGCCGGCCTACTTCGTGGGGCGCACGCGCACCAGCGACGGCCTCCTCGGCGACCCGGTGAACCTCGGCTTCCTCGGCCGCTCGAGCCAGGTCCACGGCGCGATGACGCGCGCGGGATGGGCGCGGGCCGATGCCCTCAGCGTCCGGAGCGCCGCCGGCATCGTCCGCGGCGTGCTGACCCGGCGCAGCTACGCCGGCGCACCCGTGAGCCCCCTGCACCTCTTCGGCCGCCCGCAGGACTTCGCCTACGAGCAGGAGGTCGCCGGCACCCCCCGGCAACGCCACCACATCCGCTTCTGGCGGTGCCCCGACGGCTGGCTGCTGCCCGGCGGCTTCCGCTCCGACTGGCTGGCCGCGGCCAGCTTCGACCGCGGGGTCGGCCTGTCGTGGTTCACCCTGCAGTTCACCCACCGCGTCGACGAGGACACCGACGCCGAGCGCGACCTCGTCGTCTCCGAGGTCTGCCGCTCCGTGCCCGGCGTGCGGGTCGCGGTCATCGAGAGGTTCTCGTCCGGCTACCACCACCGCAACGGCGGGGGCGACCGCATCCAGACCGACGGCGACCTGCCGATCCTCGACCTGCGCCGTGCACCCGCCGGGGACGCACCGGGCACGGTGGCCCGGCCGGTGCTCGACGATCCGTCCCGGGGCCGCGCCGCGGAGGTCCCGGGGGTCGTCTGGCTCGGCGCCGGCGTCGCCCTGGCCCGCTCCGCGACGTACGGCCTGGGCGCCGTGCTCGTCGCCGTCGAACGGTCCGCGACCACGCTGGTCGTGGCGGTGCTGGTCCTCGCCGTGTGCGAGGGCAGCCTCGCGGTCGCGGTCCTGCTCGGGTCGAACTGGGCCCGCCTGCTGCTCGCCGCCGGGTGCACGGTCACCGCGCTGACCGCCATGACGGTCGCGATCGTCGGCCACCAGCGGCCGATCGGGATCGCCCAGCTGCTGACCGTCGGCGGCAGCGTGCTGGTGCTGCTGGCACTCTCCCACCCCCAGGCGCGGGACTACGCGGTCGGCCGGCACGCCGGCGCGCGCTGGGCGACGGCGACGCCATGACCGGGCCTGCGCCGGATCGGCGACCGCTCCTGCTGGGGGTGGGCGCCGGTGCGCTGTACGCGTCCTTCCTCCTCGACTGCGTCCGCCGGGGCGCGGCCAGCCTGGACCACGTGGTCAGCGAGCTGGCGGCCCCCGGGGAGCCACTGGCGTGGGTCTACCGCGCCGGCGAGGTCGGCTCTGCCGTGCTGCTGGTCCGGGCCCTGCCGGCCGCGCGGGCCGCGATCGCCCCGGGCCCCGGGCGCGCGGCCATGGTCGGAGCGACGGTCGTCTTCGCCGTGGGCGCGTGCGTGGCCGGTGTCGTCCCGACGCCGAACGGCCCTCAGCCGCCGGA
>JAEZKN010000188.1 GCA_023415395.1 Actinomycetes bacterium | reverse complement strand
CGCGCCAGCGGCACCAACGACAAGGCCGGTTCCTGGCACAACCTCGTCCGGTGGGTCAGCCCACGGGTCATCAAGGAGACCTTCGTGCCACCCACCGACCACCGGTATCCGCACATGGACTAGGGCGCGTCTGCTGAGTTCGTGACGACGCGTTGATGATCGCGACTGGCCGGACAAAAGTGCAGAACAGCTGCGCGTTGGTACGGCGGGCCACGATCATGCGGGGCATGCTCGCGGTCGAGCCGCGGGACCTGAGAACCGGCACGCCGGTTGACATCGCGGCGTTGATGTCGGACGCGAGTCCACTGAGGACTCTCGTCAACGAACCCGTCCCCGGCTCCGACCTCCTGGCCAACCGGCTGATCGCGCAGGCAGGGTCCGGCCGCAGCCTGCGGCAGGCGTTGGTCACGGCCAGCGACAGCGTCAGGGCGAGCCATCTCATAGGCATCAATCGATGGCGTTGAGCTTGGGTGGTGAACGGCAGCCCAACCAGGTCACTGTCGACAACTTTCACCGTCTGGCGGAGCAGCTAGGGTTTGGTGCAGAATGGACAGCCGACGTGGTCGGTGAGACCGTGGCCTCGCTGCGTTCGGCGTGGCACAGAGGTGTCCGAGCAGAGGAACGGTCGCGGTTCACGGCTCTGGCGGACCACTACACGAAACGTCTCGACACGCTGCCCATCGCGGCGGGCGCATGATGCCGGGCGTCGTTCCCGTGCTGCGATAGCCTGGTGTGCCCGTGCACATCAATGGCGGGCTGCGTGCTGGGCAGAAAGAGGGGCAGCATGTCGACCCGGTCGAAAGATCGTGAGCTGATCGCCACGACCGCGAGCCTCGTCGAGTTCCTTCGCGACGTGGCGATGGCGCGGCAGAAGCGCGTTGTCGACCTCGCCGACTACAAGCAGGTGCTGTGGTTCGACGACATTCCCAGCCAGGTGCCGGTCGAGCTCGAGGCCGGCCCGGGCGAGACGCTGCTGTCGGTGCCGCGCCGGCGACCCGAGGCGCCGCCCCCGCCGCCGGCCTCGTTGACGGGTTGGATCGACAAGGACGAGCTGAACAACTCCGACCTCAAGGAGCCGACGCTCAAGGAGGCGGGCACCGCCTGGGTCGACGTGCGCCAGCCCGACGGCACGCTGGCGACCACGCCGAAGACGGTGAGCCGCAAGGACAAGCCTGAGGTCGTCGAGAAGTTCTTCGACTGGCTGCCGCAGTGGAAGGCGTGGGCGGCCCGCGACCGTACCCAGAAGCCCTTCCGTATCTGGTACAACGCGCTCGCCGAGGCGGCTCGTCTGGTGGCTGAGCAGGAGGACCAGTACGAGTTGGTGCTGGGCCTGGGGCTGCTGACCTGGCGGACGCCGGGCGGCACGGTGGTGCGCAACCACCTGCTGACCACCCGCCTCGTCGCCGTGATCGACACCGCCCGGGACGAGGTGCGCCTGCTCGTCGACCCTGACGCGGCGACCCGCGCACAGGACCGCGAGGTGCTCGACGGCGAGACGGGCTACGACCCCACCCGGGTGGAGCAGGTCCACGACCAGATCCGCGACGAGGCGGTGGTCTCGCCTCTGGTCGACAGTGAAAGCCTGCTGAAGATCTGGGCCGAGCGTGCCCTGGACGCCGAGACCTCCTACGTGTCCGAGTGGCGCGCGCAGCAGGTCGGGGTCAACCCGGAGGTACGGCTCGCCCCGGCCGTGGTGCTGCGCCGGCGTGAGCGGGCGAGCCTGATCGGCTACTACGACACGATGCTGCGGGCGTTGCGGGGTCCCAAGGCGCAGGCGCCCCTGGGCCTGGCTCAGCTCGTCACCTCGATGGAGGCGCAGGAGCGCCTGGCCTGGTTGGAGGAGGAGGGCGCCGCCAGCGGCGAGGTGCTGGGTGCCGACCCCATGTTTCCGCTGCCCGCCAACCCGGAGCAGATGCGCATCATGGAGCGGCTGCGGGGCAACAACGGCGTGGTCGTGCAGGGGCCGCCCGGCACCGGCAAGACGCACACCATCGCCAACCTCATCTCGGCGCTGTTGGCACAGGGCCAGCGGGTGCTGGTCACCAGCCAGAAGGCGCAGGCGTTGCGCGTCCTGCGCGACAAGCTGCCCACCGAGGTCGCCCGGCTCTGCGTCTCGATCACCGACCTCGACCGCGGTGGCTCGGCTGAGCTCGAGGGCAGTGTGAAGGCGATGTCCAACCGCTACGCCGCCTTCGACCCCGCCGCGCACGACGACCAGGTCGCCAAGGGCGAGCAGCGCCGCCGTGAGCTGATGGCCAGGGTCGACGCGCTCACCGAGTCGGTCCGCGAGCTGCGCGAGTCCGAGACGATCGTGCATCCCGAGGTCGTGCCGGGCTACTCCGGCACGCTGGCGCAGATCGCGGCCCGGCTGCGCAGCGCGGCGCCGCGGCTGGGCTGGGTCCCGGTGCCTCTGCCCGAGGGCCTCGACGGCCCTCCGCTGACCGCGGACGAGGCGCGCGAACTGCTGCGGCTGCTCGTGACCCAGACGCCGGAGCGCCTGGCGCGCAAGAACCAGCGGCCGGTCGCGATGGACGACTACCCCACCGTCACGGAGCTGGAGACGCTGATCGCCGCGGAGGCCTCGGCCCGGCAGGTGGCCGAGCTCGGTGCCACCGCGGTCTCCCGCCATCTGTCCAGTTTGGACGAGGCACTGCTCACCCGGCTGCAGGGCCAGGTCGAGAGTGCCCGCCAGCTCACGAGCCTGTTGGGCCTCGCCACCGACGCGACGGCGTGGAGCCCGGACGACTGGGCGGTGCGGGCGATCCGTGAGGGCCTCGGTGGGCACAACGCGACACTCTGGGCGCAGATCGCGGCCGGCAAGGAGCAGCTTGTCGAGGCGCAGCGCACGCTCGGCGAGCTGGGCTTTCGCGACATCGTCGTCGGCGGTCCCCCCATGTC
>JAEZKN010000184.1 GCA_023415395.1 Actinomycetes bacterium | reverse complement strand
GGAGTTGTGTATAAGAGTCAGGGGCAGGTGGAAGCGCCAGTCGGGGAGCTGCTCGCGGACCGCGGCGACCAGGGCGTCGCGCTGGGTGCGCAGGCGGGCGTGGTTGGCGGCGAGGACCTCCTCGCGGCTCTCCAGCAGTCGCACGAGCACGAGCTGCTCGAGGACCGGCGCGCCGAGGTCGAAGCTGACGCGGGCCCGGGTCAGCCGCTCCATCAGGCCGTGCGGCGCGCGGATCCAGCCGAGCCGCAGGCCACCCCAGTAGGCCTTGCTGGCGCTGCCGATCGTGATCGCGTCGTGGGCGAAGGCGGCGAACGGCCGGGGCATCTCCTGCCCGTCGAGCGCCAGCGCCTGGTGCGCCTCGTCGACGATCGCCGTCGTGCGGGTCGCGCGCAGGTGGGCGGCGTACTCCTCGCGCTGGGCCTCGGTCATCAGGTGGCCGGTGGGGTTCTGGAAGTCCGGGACCAGGTACGCCGCCCGCGGCGCCGCCTGCCGGAGCACGGCCGCGACGGCGTCGAGGTCCCAGCCCTCCGGGTCGACCGGCGCGGGCACGAGCCGGGCGCCGCCGTGCCGGAGCGCGTCGGTGGCGTTGGGGTAGGTCGGCGACTCGACGAGCACCCGGTCGCCGGTCTGGGCGATCGCCTGGGACACGATCGACGCGGCGGACAGGGCGCCCGGGGTCACCATGACCTGGTCGGGGTCGGTCGGCAGGCCGCGGTCGTCGTAGGTCGCCGCGATCGCCCGCTGGAGCTCGGGCAGGCCGGCCGGGAAGTAGCCGTGCCCGCCCAGGTAGGGCGGCAGGTCGGCGGCCGCGGCGGCGTACGCCTGGGCGAGCCCGGGCGGGGCGGACGGCGCCGAGCAGTTCAGGTCGATCGCGTCGGAGTCGTCCGGTCGGGGCAGCAGGGCCCGGTCGTGGGCGCGGGAACGGCCGCCCGGGACACAGGTGAAGGTGCCCGACCCGCGGCGCGACTCGGCGTAGCCGGCGTCGCGCAGCTCGGCGTAGGCCCGGGTGACCGTGGTGCGGGAGACCCCGAGGGCGTCGGTCAGCTCGCGCTCGCTCGGCAGGCGGGTGGCCAGCGGGATCCGGCCGTCGCCGATGAGCAGGACCAGGGCGTCGGCCAGGCCGGCGTACGCGGGCGAGCGGTCGAAGTCCCCGGCCAGGGTGGCCACGCGAGCGGCGCTGACGGTGCGAGGCATGCAGGCCACTTTTCCACGATTGGCTATTCAGGAGAAGGCCAATTCCGGCCAGACTGCGGGGGTGAGCACGATCGCGACCGCCCCGCGCAGCCTGGCCGACCTCGGCCCGATCGCCCAGCTGCGAGCCGGCCGGCTCGGGCGCCGGCTGCCCCAGCTCTACGCGGGCCTGGTGGCCTACGGCGTCTCGCTCGGCCTGATGTACCGCGGCGACCTCGGCCTGGCGCCGTGGGACGTGCTGCACTCCGGCCTCATCGAGCACCTGCCGATGACGCTGGGCCAGGCGGTCATCGTGATGAGCTTCGTGGTGCTCCTGCTCTGGATCCCGCTGCGGGAGAAGCCCGGCCTGGGCACCGTCTCCAACGCGCTCGTGGTCGGCCTCGCCGCGGACGCGACCCTTGCCCTCCTCGACCGCCCCGACCACCTCGTCCTCCGGATCGCGCTCATGGTCGGCGGGGTCGTCCTGTGCGGTCTGGCCACCGCGATGTACATCGGCGCCCAGCTCGGCCGAGGCCCGCGCGACGGGTTGATGACCGGCCTGGCCCGGCGCACGGGTGGGTCGCTCCGCCTGGTCCGCACCGGCCTCGAGGTCACCGTCGTCGTCATCGGCCTGCTGCTCGGCGGCACGCTCGGGGTGGGCACCGTGCTCTACGCCCTGGCCATCGGCCCGCTCACGCAGCTGTGGCTCCCGGCCTGGATCGTGCCCCTGGAGGAGGCCAGGTGTATATGATCTATGCATGGCCTTCAGCACGATCACGCAGCTCGACCCCGCCGCGGCGCAGCGGCACAGCCGTGAGCTCCTCGACCGGGTCCTGAGCACCGACTCGACGACCTACGTCACCGGCCCGGTCGGCCAGGGCAACGGCGAACGCGTGCTCGTGCTCGGCGGCACCGGCTACATCGGCCGGGCGCTCGTGCCCGAGCTCGCCCGGCGCGGCTACCGGCCGGCCGTGCTCTCGCGCAGCGCCGAGGTCAAGAACGAGGAGGCCTACGCCGACGCCGAGGTGATCGTCGGCGACGCGACCAAGGCCGCGGACGTGCTGGCCGCGGTGCAGGCCGCGCCCACCGCGGTGGTGATCTCGCTGCTCAGCGGCCGCAAGCCCAACGACGTCGAGGACTGCCGCCAGGTCGACCACGAGGCCGTCGTGCACGGCATCAGGGCCGCGGTGGCGCACGACGTGCAGCAGTTCATCCACGTCAGCGACTACGGCGTCTACCGCCCCGAGCTGATCCCGCAGGTCTACAAGATCCAGGTCGAGGGCGAGCTCATGGGCCAGCACCACGGCTACGTGCCGTGGACGATCATCCGCCCCACGGCGTACTTCCCCTACCTCTCCGTCGCGTTCGGCGACGTGAAGAACGGGCTGAAGTACCGCATCTACGACCACGGCGAGTGGAACGTCGTCAACCCGATCGCCCGCGAGGACCTGGCCGAGTTCATCGTCAACCAGGTGCTCAACGACGACGCGATCGGCCGGATCCTCCCGGTCGGCGGCCCGTGGACCGAGGACAACGCGGTCACGCTGAAGAAGGCCGGCGAGATGATGTTCGAGCTCAACGGCAAGCAGCCGGACTGGGAGGTCGTCACGATGGCGTCCTGGGACAAGAAGATCGCCCGGCTGACCCGCCTGAGCAAGCTCACCAAGCAGCTCAAGCCGGTCGTGTTCTACCTCGAGGCGGCGAAGTACTGGACGGTCGTCGACCACGTCGCCCCGGCGTACGGCACCCGCACGCTCAAGGGCTTCATGGAGAAGCTGGTCGACCGCGACTTCCCGACCGGCAGCTACCGCGACCGGATGCGCTCGGGCACGAACGTGATGCCCACGGACGTCTAGGTCTCGATACGGCCGCTCGTTCCTCGCGGCCTACTCGACCAACGAGTCTCCCTCGCCCCGAGCAGGTCGCTCGTTAGTCGCGACGTGCTCGACCCACGAGCGTCCCTCGCCCGTCGAGCAGCGAGCGCCGGCGCGACCTACCGCTTGGTGGCGATGAGGGCGGAGGCGTCCGGCGCCACCATCACCTCGACCGCGGTGAACCGCTCGTCGGTGAGCCACTGCTCGCGCAGGGTGTCCACGCGGCCGTAGGCGATCGGCGGCCAGAGCTCGCACGGGGTGAAGTCGTCGAGGACGACGATGCCGCCCTCCTCGACCAGGTCCGCGACGGAGTCGACACCGACCTCGGTGGGCTCGCCGGAGTCGAGGAACAGCAACGAGAACGGGCCCTTGTCGAGCAGCGTCGACCAGTCGGCCGAGAGCACCTCGACCTGGGGATCGTCCTCGAAGATCTCGGCGGCCGCGTCCGCGAGCCGGGCGTTGAGCTCGGCGGTGAGGATCTTGGCGTCGCCCCGCACGCCCGAGCGCAGCCACGCCGTGCCGACGCCGCAGCCGGTGCCGAACTCCGCCATCGTCCCCTCGCGGGTCGCGGCGAGCGCAGCGAGGAGGCGGCCGGTCTCGTTGCGGCAGAACGAGACGTACCCCGCCTTGCGGGACACGTCGAACGCACGCGCGACGACGTCGGGCACTTCGGGAGGGGCACTCATTCCCCGGAGTCTTCCATTTCGGACCTCGCGTCTCGAATGTCGAACACTCCGTGGAATGTCGTGGCCGCCGGCGCCGGTCTGACGTACGGTGAGCTCACCATGCGGAGCGTCTTCGTACTTATTGAGCGCCGCGGCGAGGCTTCTTAAGAGAGGCCACCTCGCCGCGGAGTTCGGCGTTGACCTGGTCTCTCGGTACATCTGAGTCGAAGATGTCTCCGCGCGAGACCCGCCCCAGCAGCACGGCGCGATCCGCATCCTGATGGTCTCTCCCTCTCTCGTGTGATCCACGAGCAGACCGCGTTTCTGGCGCGTCGGCCATCTTCGTCTCAGGTGTACCGGGACCGCACGGACACCACCACCAGAGACACACGAGATCACGGGAGAGAGACCGATGTACGACATGTACCCCGACTGGGGTCCCGCCCAGCACCACCCCGACAACCCGCGCAGCCACGAGAACGTCCAGGCGGCCCTGCAGGCCTCGCTCGACCTGCGGGACAACGGCGGCCAGCGTCCTGACGACAACTAGTCTCCGGCCATGACTTCACCGAACTCCACGACCTCCTCCGGCACGGGCGGCACCGTCCAGCTCGCCGTCATCCCCGGCGACGGCATCGGCCAGGAGGTGACCGCCGAGGCGCTCAAGGTGCTCGAGGTCGCCTCGCCCGCGGGCGTGAAGTTCGAGCAGACCCGCTACGACCTCGGCGCCGAGCGCTACCTCGCCACGGGCGAGGTCCTCCCGGACTCCGTGCTCGGCGAGATCCGCCAGCACGACGCGATCCTCCTCGGCGCGGTCGGCGGCAAGCCCAACGACCCGAACCTGCCCCCGGGCATCCTCGAGCGCGGCCTGCTGCTGCGCCTGCGCTTCGAGCTCGACCACTACGTCAACCTGCGGCCGTCCCGGATCTTCCCGGGCGCGTCCTCGCCCCTGGCCGAGCCGGGGGAGGTGGACTTCGTGGTCGTCCGCGAGGGCACCGAGGGGCCCTACACGGGGAACGGCGGCGTCCTGCGCGCCGGCACCCCCGCCGAGGTCGCGACCGAGGTCTCGGTCAACACCGCCTTCGGCGTCGAGCGCGTCGTCCGTGACGCGTTCGCCCGCGCCCAGCGGCGCCCGCGCAAGAAGCTGACGCTGGTCCACAAGACCAACGTGCTGACCAACGCCGGGTCCCTGTGGTGGCGGATCTTCACCGCGGTCGCGGCGGAGCACCCCGACGTCACGACCGACTACATGCACATCGACGCGGCGACGATCTTCATGACGACCGACCCCGCCCGCTTCGACGTGATCGTCACCGACAACCTCTTCGGCGACATCATCACCGACCTCGCCGCCGCCATCACCGGCGGCATCGGCCTGGCGGCCTCCGGCAACGTCAACCCCGACCGGACGGCCCCCTCCATGTTCGAGCCGGTCCACGGCTCCGCGCCCGACATCGCGGGCCAGCAGAAGGCCGACCCCATCGCGGCGATCCTCTCCGCGTCGCTGCTGCTCGACCACCTCGGGTACGCCGAGGCGGCCGCGACCATCGAGTCCGCGGTCGTCGGCGAGCTGGCCGCCCGTACCCCGGGCGCCCCGCTGGGCCCCCCCCCGCGGCCCCCGGCCCGGACTCATTTACCTGGAAGGCCTACTAAGTTGTCCCCCATGGAGATCAGCACCACCCCGTCGAGCGCCCCGGTCTCCGACGAGCGCCTCGCGGAGATCCTCGCGAACCCCGGCTTCGGCCAGCACTTCACCGACCACATGGTCACGGTCGAGTGGACGCCGGACGAGGGCTGGCACGCCGCCCGCATCGAGCCCTACGGCCCGCTCACCCTCGACCCCGCGACCGCGGTCCTGCACTACGCGCAGGAGACGTTCGAGGGCATGAAGGCCTACCGGCACGACGACGGCTCGATCTGGGCGTTCCGCCCCGAGGAGAACGCCACGCGGATGGCGCGCTCGAGCCAGCGCCTCGCGCTGCCCGAGCTGCCGGTCGAGGACTTCCTGCAGGCCGTCAACGCGCTGGTGGAGATCGACCAGCGCTGGGTGCCGGACCCGGCGGGGGAGAAGAGCCTCTACCTGCGCCCGTTCATGTTCGGCTCCGAGAAGTTCCTCGGGGTGCGGCCCTCCCAGCACGTCACGTTCATGGTGATCGCCAGCCCCGCCGGCGCCTACTTCAAGGGCGGCGTCAAGCCGGTCACGCTGTGGCTGACCGAGGAGTACACCCGCGCCGGCCGCGGTGGCATGGGTGCGGCCAAGACCGGCGGCAACTACGCCAGCTCCCTGGTCGCCCAGCAGGAGGCGACGAGCCACGGCTGCGACCAGGTCGTCTTCCTCGACGCCCAGGAGGGCAGGTACGTCGAGGAGCTCGGCGGGATGAACATGTACTTCGTCCATGACGACGGGCGCATCGGCACCCCCGAGACCGGCACCATCCTCGAGGGCATCACCCGCTCGAGCATCATCGAGCTCGCCGGCAAGCTCGGCCACCAGGTCGAGGAGCGCAAGTTCTCCATCGACGAGTGGCGCGAAGGCGTCACCAGCGGTCGGATCACCGAGGTCTTCGCCTGCGGCACGGCCGCGGTCGTGACTCCGGTCGGCTCCCTGAAGTGGGACGGCGGCTCGGTGCCGGCGCCCGCCTCGACCGACTTCACCATGAAGGTCCGCCAGGCCCTCGTCGACATCCAGTACGGCCGGGCCGAGGACACCTTCGGCTGGATGCGGCGCATCGTCTGAGCGCGGTGTGACGGGGGCGACACCGGGGGTCCTTGTCGCGGCCGGGGCGGGGATGGTTAAGGTTAGGCTCACCTAACCTGACCTTCTCGAGGAGAACGATGAACCCGACCCGACGGCGCTTCCTCGCCGGCCTGTCCGTCCTGGCGGTCGCGCCGGTCCTCGCCGCGTGCGGCGACGACAGCAGCTCCTCCGGCAGCTCGGGCGCCGGCGCGAGCGCGCCCGCCGAGGAGGCGGCGTTCCCCGTCACCATCAC
The DNA here is from genome assembly GCA_023415395.1 of Actinomycetes bacterium. Lineage (GTDB taxonomy): Bacteria > Actinomycetota > Actinomycetes > Propionibacteriales > Nocardioidaceae > Nocardioides. Next base: position 952 of record JAEZKN010000184.1, on the reverse strand, counting down.
GCACAAGTACGGCGAGACCACGGTCGAGTCGGCGCCCCAGCGCGTGGTCTGCATCGGGCTGACCGAGCAGGACATGCTGATGGCGCTGGGCATCGTGCCGGTGGGCGTGACCTACTGGTTCGGCGACGAGGAGCTCCAGGGCGTCTACCCCTGGGCCCAGGACCTCCTCGGCGACGCCGAGCTGCCGACGGTCCTCAAGGACGCCAACGGCGTCGACATCGAGGCGGTCGCCGCGCTCGCGCCCGACCTGATCATCGGTCAGTACACCGGTCTCACCGAGACCGACTACAAGAAGCTCTCCGCCATGGGTGTCCCGGTGGTCGCGCAGTCCGGCGACTACGCCGACTACGGCACTCCGTGGGACGAGATGGCGCTCACCATCGGCGCCGCCGTGGGGCAGCCGAAGAAGGCGCAGGAGATCGTCGACGGGGTCAAGAAGCGGATCAGCGACGAGGCCGCCGCGCACCCGGAGTTCCAGGGGCAGACCGCGGCGGTCATCACGCCGTACGAGGGCCTGTTCATCTACGGACCCGAGGACCCGCGCTCGCGGATGCTGGTCGACCTCGGCTTCGACCTGCACGAGGTCATCACCAGCGCCGACGACAGCGAGTTCGGCATCTCGCTCAGCGCCGAGCGCACCTCCGACCTCGGGGACATCGGCACCGCCGTGTGGCTCGACCTCGGTGCCGACAAGCAGGTCGAGCAGCTCTTCAAGGGCACCACGGCCTACGACGAGGGCCGCTGGTTCGACATCACCGAGGCGGCCGGCAGCTACTACGTCGCGCACTCGTTCGTGACGCCGCTGAGCATCCCCTACGTCCTCGACCGCTACGTGCCGCAGCTCGCGGCCGCCGTGGACGGCGACGTCACGACGGTCCCGCCCAAGTCGGCGGAGTAGGCCCTGGCGCGGCTGTCGCCACAACAGCCGAGCCGGAACGCGAAGGCCCGGCGC
>JAEZKN010000121.1 GCA_023415395.1 Actinomycetes bacterium | reverse complement strand
AGGTGCTGATCGAGGAGTCGATCATCGGGTGGAAGGAGTACGAGCTGGAGGTGATGCGCGACAAGGCCGACAACGTCGTCATCGTCTGCTCGATCGAGAACCTCGACCCGATGGGCGTGCACACCGGTGACTCGATCACGGTGGCGCCGGCCATGACCCTCACCGACCGCGAGTACCAGCACCTGCGCGACCTGGCCATCGGCATCATCCGCGAGGTCGGCGTCGACACCGGCGGCTGCAACATCCAGTACGCCGTCAACCCGGTCGACGGCCGGGTCATCGTGATCGAGATGAACCCGCGGGTCTCGCGCTCCAGCGCGCTGGCCAGCAAGGCGACCGGCTTCCCGATCGCCAAGATCGCGGCCAAGGTCGCGATCGGCTACACGCTCGACGAGATCCCCAACGACATCACCGCCGAGACGCCCGCGTCGTTCGAGCCCACGCTCGACTACGTCGTGGTGAAGGTGCCGCGCTTCGCGTTCGAGAAGTTCCCCGGCGCCGACCCGACGCTGACCACGCACATGAAGTCGGTCGGCGAGGCGATGGCCATCGGCCGCAACTTCACCGAGGCCCTGCAGAAGGCGCTGCGCTCCCTCGAGCGCACGGATGCGCTCTTCGACTGGCACCAGGAGTGGGTCGAGCTCGACAAGGCGGCGCTGCTCCAGGAGATCCGCACCCCGCACGACGGCCGGCTCAAGAAGGTCATGGACGCGATCCGCGCCGGGGCCACGCCGGAGGAGATCTTCGACGCCACCGGCATCGACCCCTGGTTCGTCGACCAGCTGATGCTGATCAACGAGATCGCGGCCGAGGTGACCGCGGCGCCCGAGCTGACGCCCGAGCTGCTGCGCAAGGCCAAGCGGCACGGCTTCTCCGACGTCCAGATCGGCAAGATCCGCGGCATGACCGCCGATGTCGTCCGCGGCGTCCGGCACGCGCTGGGCATCCGCCCGGTCTACAAGACCGTCGACACCTGCGCGGCCGAGTTCGCCGCCGCGACGCCGTACCACTACTCCTCCTACGACGAGGAGACCGAGGTCGCGCCGCGGGAGAAGCCGGCCGTGATCATCCTCGGCTCGGGGCCCAACCGGATCGGCCAGGGCATCGAGTTCGACTACTCGTGCGTGCACGCCTCGCTGACGCTGTCCGAGGCCGGCTACGAGACGATCATGGTCAACTGCAACCCGGAGACGGTCTCGACCGACTACGACACCTCCGACCGTCTCTACTTCGAGCCGCTGACGCTCGAGGACGTGCTCGAGGTCGTGCACGCCGAGGAGCAGGCCGGCCCGGTCGCAGGCGTGATCTGCTCGCTCGGCGGCCAGACGCCGCTCGGCCTCGCCCAGGGGCTCAAGGACAACGGTGTGACCGTTGTCGGCACCTCGCCGGAGGCGATCCACCTCGCGGAGGAGCGGGGCGCGTTCGGCGCCGTGCTCGCCGACGCCGGCCTGCCGGCGCCGAAGTACGGCATGGCGACCAGCTACCCCGACGCCCAGCGGATCGCGGCCGAGATCGGCTACCCGGTGATGGTGCGCCCGTCGTACGTCCTCGGCGGCCGCGGCATGCAGATCGTGTACGACGACGCGGCGCTCGAGGACTACATCGCGCGCTCGACCGAGATCGGACCGACGCACCCGGTGCTGGTCGACCGGTTCATCGACGACGCGGTCGAGATCGACGTCGACGCGCTCTACGACGGCGAGGAGCTCTTCCTCGGCGGCGTGATGGAGCACATCGAGGAGGCCGGCATCCACTCCGGTGACTCCTCGTGCGCGCTCCCGCCGATCACGCTCGGTGCGGCCGAGATCGCCCGGATCCGGGCGGCCACGGAGTCGATCGCCCGCGGCGTGGGCGTGCGGGGCCTGCTCAACATCCAGTTCGCGCTGAGCTCCGACGTGCTCTACGTCCTCGAGGCCAACCCGCGGGCGAGCCGGACGGTGCCGTTCGTCTCCAAGGCCACCGCGACGCCGCTGGCCAAGGCGGCGGCCCGGGTCATGCTGGGCGAGTCGATCGCCTCCCTGCGCGCGAACGGGCTGCTGCCCGCGACCGGCGACGGCGGCGACCTGCCGGCCGAGCAGCCGATCGCGGTCAAGGAGGCCGTGATGCCCTTCAACCGCTTCCGCACCCCCGACGGCAAGCAGGTCGACACCGTGCTCGGGCCGGAGATGAAGTCCACCGGCGAGGTCATGGGCTTCGACGCCGACTTCGGCACCGCCTTCGCCAAGGCCCAGGCCGGGGCCTTCGGCCCGCTGCCCACCAGCGGCAAGGTCTTCGTGAGCATGGCCAACCGCGACAAGCGGCACATGATCTTCCCGATCAAGGTGCTCGCCGACCACGGCTTCGAGATCCTCGCCACCCAGGGCACCGCGGAGGTGCTGCGCCGCAACGGCGTGGCCGCCACGGTCGTGCGCAAGCACTACGAGGGCGCGGGTCCGGACGGCGAGAAGACCACGGTCGACCTGATCCTCGACGGCGAGATCGACCTGGTGATCAACACCCCGAACGGCTCCGCGAGCGGCGGCCCCACCCGGGCCGACGGCTACGAGATCCGGACGGCGTCGGTCGTCGCCAACATCCCGTGCATCACGACCGTCCAGGGGCTGGGCGCCGCGGTGCAGGGGATCGAGGCGGTCCGCCGCGGTGAGATCGGCGTCCGGTCGCTCCAGGACTGGGCGGCCCGCGGAGGACCGACCGCGTGATCTACCGCCAGCTCTTCGACCGGGTCCTGACCCGCACCGACCCGGAGAAGGCGCACCACACGGCCTTCCGGGCGATCCGCGCGGCGCGGCCCCTGACCCGTCTGCCCGGTACGCCGGGCAACCCGGTGCAGGCGCTCGGGCTGACCTTCCCCAACGTGCTGGGGCTGGCCGCCGGGTTCGACAAGAACGCGGTCGGCATCGACGGCCTCGGCGCCCTGGGCTTCGGCCACGTCGAGGTCGGCACCGTCACCGGCGAGGCCCAGCCGGGCAACCCGCGGCCGCGGCTGTTCCGGCTGCCCGTGGACGGGGCGATCGTCAACCGGATGGGTTTCAACAACGACGGGGCCGAGGTCGTGGCCGCCCGGCTGGCGGCGCGCGGTCGCCGGCCGGCCGGGTCCGGGGGACGCCCGGTCCTGGGCGTCAACATCGGCAAGTCCAAGGTCGTGCCCGAGGAGAAGGCGGTCCGCGACTACGAGAAGTCCGCGCGGCTGCTCGCGCCGCACGCCGACTACCTCGTGGTCAACGTCAGCTCGCCGAACACCCCGGGGCTGCGCAACCTCCAGGCCGTGGAGAAGCTCGAGCCGATCCTCACCTCGGTCCAGCGCATCGCCGAGCTCGCCGACCGGCGCGTCCCGCTGCTGGTCAAGATCGCGCCCGACCTTGCTGACGACGACATCCTCGGCGTCGCCGACCTGGCCCTGGCCATCGGCCTGGACGGCGTCATCGCCACCAACTCGACGATCTCGCGCGCGGGGCTGCGCACGCCGGACGCGGAGGTCGAGCAGGTCGGCGCCGGAGGGCTGTCCGGCCGGCCGCTGACCGAGCGGTCCCTCGACGTGCTGCGGCTGCTGCGGCAGCGCGTCGGCCCGGACCTGACGCTGATCGGCGTCGGCGGCATCACCACCGTCGCCGACGCGCAGGCGCGGCTCGACGCCGGCGCGACGCTGCTGCAGGCCTACACCGCCTTCGTCTACGGGGGGCCGCTGTGGCCCCGGCGGATCGTGAGGGGCGTCCAGGGATGACCCTGCACGTCACCGGGGAGGTGCTCGACTCCAAGCGGGTCGGCGCCTACCACCACCTGACGGTGGTGGCCCCCGGTGTGCCGGAGCGCTTCCGCCCCGGCAACCACGTCGCGGTGACGCTCGCCGACTCCGCGCACCTGGCCCGGCGCTCGTACTGGATCCACAAGGTCCGCACCGTCGGCGGCTTCGGGGCGGCCCTGCAGCTCGTCGTCGACCCGACCGGGGTGGGCGGCACCTGGCTGGCCGGGCTCCGGGCGGGCGCGAGGCTGCCGGTGACCGGGCCCCTCGGGCGCCCCTTCGCCCTGCCCAAGGAGCCGGTCTCCTGCGTGCTGGTGGGCGAGGAGTGGTCGGCCGCGCCGCTCTTCCCGCTCGCCGAGCGGCTGCGCGAGCGGGGGTGCGCGGTCACCCTGGTGGTCGCGGGCCGGGACGAGGCGCACCTGCTCTCCGCCCTGGAGGCCCGCCGCTCCGCCCGGGCGGTCACGGTCGTCACCGCCGACGGCTCGGTCGGCATCACGG
>JAEZKN010000102.1 GCA_023415395.1 Actinomycetes bacterium | reverse complement strand
CGGCCGAGCTGATGATCCCGGACCTGCGGGAGCGGATGGTCTTCTGCGAGGCGTCGACGCCGATCACCCAGGAGCGGTTCACGATCAGCACCGACGGGTCCTGCTACGGCATCGCTCCGCTGCTGCGCAACCTCGGCCCCTTCCGGCCCCGCGTCACCCCGCACATCCCGGGCCTCTTCCTCGCCGGCGGCAGCACCGAGCACATGTTCGGCATCAACGCCACGATCTGGGGCGGCATGGGCACGGCCGGCGCCGTGCTCGGCCGCGACCTGGTCCAGGAGGTGCGCGACGGGGCGGTGTTCGTCGACGAGGACCGGCTGACCCCGGTCACCGACGACTTCGACCCGCTGCTCGCCTCCAAGCCCGGCTCGGCGATCCGCCGCCCGGTGCGGCGCCGCCCGCGCGCGACGGCCTGAGGATCGCGTCCGGCTCAGAGCCGGACGAGCATCTTGCCGGTGTTGTCCCCGCGGTGCAGGCCGAGGAAGGCGTCGACGGCGTGGTCGAGGCCGTCGACGTAGGTCTCCCGGTACTTCAGCGACCCGTCGGCGAGCCAGGCGCCGGCCCGGCGGTAGAACTCCGAGGCCGCGTCGCGGTGGTCGGTCACGATGAAGCCCCGCAGGGTCAGGCGCTTGCTCACGAACATCATCATGTTGCGCGGGCCGGGGACCGGGGCGTCGGCGTTGTAGTCGGCGATCGCGCCGCACGCGGCGATCCGGCCGAAGTCGGCCATCGCGAAGATCGCCGCCTCGAGGTGGTCGCCGCCGACGTTGTCGAAGTAGACGTCGACGGGGGAGTGCTCACGCAGCTGCCTGCCGATCGGAGCGTCCTTGTAGTTCAGCGCGACGTCGAACCCGAGCTCGTCGGTGAGCCAGGCGCACTTCTCCGCCGAGCCGGCCGAGCCGATCACCTTCGTCGCGCCGAGCAGCCGGGCCATCTGGCCCACGGCGGAGCCGACCGCGCCGGCCGCCCCCGACACGAAGACCGTGTCGCCCTCCCGCATCTGCGCGACGCGGGTCAGGCCGACGTACGCCGTCATGCCGGGCATGCCCAGGGCGCCGAGGTACGCCGAGGCGGGGACCTGCGACACGTCGACCCGTCGCACGCTCGCCGCCGGCAGCAGCGCGTGGGTCCGCCACCCGGCCTGGTGGAGGACCGTGTCGCCGACCGCGAGGTCCTCGGAGCCGGTCGCCACGACCTCGCCCACCGCGCCGCCGTCGAGCGGGGCGTCGAGCGCGAACGGCGGGACGTAGGACTTCACGTCGTTCATGCGGCCCCGCATGTACGGGTCCACGGACATCACGGTGTTGCGCACCAGCGCCTCGCCCGGGCCGGGGTCGGGCAGCTCCACGTCGACGGTGCGGAAGTCGTCGGGCGTCGGCCAGCCCTGGGGTCGGGCGGCCAGGTGGATCTCGCGGGAGCTCGTGGTCATGGGCCCGATCCTGCCAAGCGGCGAAAACGCCTCCGGGCCCCCGGCCGCGCGACTACTGTCCTCCCGTGTCGATCCCAGACGTCGCGAGCGTCCTCCCGGGTGTCCTCGTGTCGGTGTCGCTGCGCCTCGTGCTCCCGGACGGGACCGAGGCCGAGGTGACCTCGCGGGTCAGCGACTTCGACGACGCCGACGGCGTCCGACGGGTCGTGGTCGCCCGTCCCGACCTCACCGGCCTGGCCGAGCCGGGGACCTACCCGCACGAGTTCCGCGAGCCCGCCCTGCGCTGGTCCGCCCCGACCGGGCAGATGCAGGTGCCCGTCACGATCGCGCCCGGGCTGCGGCCCTACGGCCCGGTGTGGGTGCTCACCCCGGTCGGGCCGCCCACCCGCGAGCAGCGGCGGCAGTACTTCCGGGTGCCGCTGACCCTGGCCGCGACGCTGACCCCGATGGTCGACGGCGTCGCGGCAGCCTCCGTGCGGGCGACCCTGGTGGAGATCAGCGAGGGCGGTGCCCAGCTGTGCAGTCCGGCCACCCTGCCCGCCGTCGGCTCGGTCGTGGAGCTGACCTTCACCCTCGACGACACCACGATCACCGCGGAGGCCGAGGTGCTGCGGCACCTGTCGCTCTCCACCGGCCGGCCCAGCGCCGCGGTCCGCTTCGTCGACCCCGCGGAGTACGGCGACCGCATCCGCCGCTTCGCCTTCGCCGTCCAGCGCAGCCGGGCGCGCACGCCGCTGAGCTGACGGGGCTGAGCCGGGCTCAGCAGCGCAGGACCTTCTCCATCGGCCGGCCCTTCGCGAGCTCGTCCACGAGCTTGTCGAGGTAGCGGATCCGCTGCATGAGCGGATCCTCGACCTCCTCGACCCGGACCCCGCAGACCGTGCCGGTGATCAGCGCGGCGTGCGGGTTCAGGTCGGCGGCGGCGAAGAAGTCGGCGAACGTCGTCTCCTGCGCCAGGTGCCGGGCGAGCGTCGCGTCGTCGAAGCCGGTCAGCCACCTGATCACCTCGTCGAGCTCGGCCCGGGCCCGGCCCTTGCGCTCCAGCTTGGCCACGTAGTGCGGGTAGACCGACGCGACGCTGACCCCGAAGATGCGGTGCACGCCGCCGACGGTAGCCTGCCCCCGCCCCACCCCGGTGGGTGAATGACGAGCGTGGGTACCGGACGTCCGTCGTCGATGTGGGAGTCTGGGGAGGTGGAAGGCCCGGTGAGCGACGTCCCCGGCGTGGAGACCGACCGCCTGGCCTGGCGGCTCGCGGTCGACGCTGCGGGCGTGGGCGCCTTCGAGTGGGACCTGGTCACCGGCGAGCTGCGCTGGGACGACCGCCTGCTCGACCTGTTCGGCCTCGACGAGCCCTCCTTCGGCGGGACCATCGGCGCCTTCAACGAGCGCGTCCACCCCGAGGACCTGCCCCGGGTGAGCGAGGCGCTGCGCGCCGCGATCGACAGCTGCGGCGAGTACGCCGCCGAGTACAGGATCATCCAGCCCGGCGGTGCCGTGCGCTGGGTCAGCGCCCGCGGCCGCGCGC
>JAEZKN010000033.1 GCA_023415395.1 Actinomycetes bacterium | reverse complement strand
GTGCTGGGCCAGCCCGAGATCCTGCTCGGCATCATCCCGGGCGCCGGCGGCACCCAGCGGCTGACCCGCCTGGTCGGGCCGAGCAAGGCCAAGGACCTGATCTTCACGGGCCGCTTCGTCAAGGCCGAGGAGGCCCTCGCGATCGGCCTGGTCGACCGCGTCGTGCCCGCCGCCGACGTCTACGACGAGGCGCTGGCCTGGGCCCGGCAGTTCGCCGGCGCGGCGTCGTACGCGATCCGGGCGGCCAAGGAGGCGATCGACCGGGGGAGCGAGGTCGACCTGGAGACCGGGCTCGAGATCGAGCGCCAGCAGTTCGCCGCCCTCTTCGCGACCGAGGACCGCACGATCGGCATGCAGTCCTTCGTGGAGAGCGGCCCGGGCAAGGCGCGTTTCGTCGGCCGCTGATCGGGGGAGAGGCGTCATGTGGGAGCGACCGATGAGCAGACCTCCGGGGCCCGCCGCACGGAGCGGTCGGTGAGCGGCGGCGCGGTGCGCGCCGTGCGGCTGCGGCTGGCCCAGGTGGTCTGGCTCGCGGCGGTCGTCTGTGCCCTCTTCCTCGCGGTGGCGGCCCTCCTGGTGGCCCTCGACGCCAACCCCGACAACGCCCTGGTCAAGCTCGTGCTCGACGTCGCCGACGCCCTCGACCTCGGCGTCTTCGATCCCGACAAGGGCGTCTTCACCTTCGACGGCGCCGACGCCGACACCAAGAACGCCCTGGTCAACTGGGGTCTGGCCGCGATCGCCTACCTCGTCGTCGGGCGCATCGTCGAGCGGATCGCCCGGCCCTGACGCCCGGTCCGCCGGCCCAGCGCCGGTGCCACACCGTGACAGCGTCGCTGTGACGAATCCGACCCCGAGCCGAGTTTCCGGGGCCCGGACGCGACGGTAGCCTCACCAGCACATCCCTGGATCGGACACAGGAGGGGCCGTCCCGGCCACACCACCATGAACATTGTCGTCTGTGTGAAGTACGTTCCCGACGCCACTGCCGACCGGCAGTTCGAGTCGGACAACACCGTGGACCGCGTGGGCGTCGACGGGCTCCTCTCGGAGCTCGACGAGTACGCCGTCGAGCAGGCCCTCCAGATCAAGGAGAAGGCCGGCGACGACACCGAGGTCACCGCGGTGTGCATCGGCCCGGAGAAGGCCGTCGACGCCGTCCGCAAGGCGCTGCAGATGGGTGCCGACAAGGGTGTCCACGTGGTCGACGACGCCATCGCCGGCTCGGACTACGCGGCCACGTCGCTGGTGCTGGCCAAGGCCGTCGAGAAGATCGGCTCTCCCGACATCGTCATGTGCGGCATGGCCTCGACCGACGCCTCGGGTGGCGTCGTCCCGGCGATGCTCGCCGAGCGCCTCGGCCTCCCGCAGGTCACGCTGGCCTCGGTTGTGGAGACCCAGGGCGACCAGGTGCGCATCAAGCGTGACGGCGACACCGCCACCGAGGTCATCGGCGGCACCCTGCCGCTCGTCCTCTCGGTCACCGACCAGTCCGGCGAGGCTCGCTACCCGTCGTTCAAGGGCATCATGGCCGCGAAGAAGAAGCCGCTGGAGACGTGGTCGCTCAGCGACATCGGCGTCGACGCGAGCCAGGTCGGCCTGGGCGCGGCGTGGACCGCGGTCGAGGACACCACCGCCCGGCCGCCGCGCACCGCCGGCGAGATCGTCAAGGACGAGGACGGCTCGGGCGCTTCGGCGCTGGCCGAGTTCCTCGCGTCCAAGAAGTTCATCTGAGGAGCAGCGACCCATGTCTGAAGTTCTCGTCCTGATCGACCACGTCGACGGTGCGGTCCGCAAGCCGACGTACGAGCTCCTCACGATCGCCAAGCGCCTGGGTGAGCCGTCCGCGGTCTACATCGGCCCGGCGGACCAGGCCGCCGAGGCGACCGAGAAGGTCAAGAAGTACGGCGCCGAGAAGGTCTACGTCGTCGACGACAGCCAGATCAAGGGCTACCTCGTCGCCCCCAAGGCCGAGGCGCTGCAGCAGCTGGCCGCCCAGGCGTCGCCCGCGGCGATCCTCATCCCCTCCACCGCGGAGGGCAAGGAGATCGGCGCCCGCCTCTCGATCAAGCTGGAGTCCGGCCTGATCACCGACGCCGTCGACGTGCAGCCCGGATCCGACCAGGGGCCGGTCGTCACGCAGAGCGTGTTCGCCGGCAACTACACGCTGCAGGGCAAGGTCACCCAGGGCACGCCGATCATCACGGTCAAGCCGAACGCCGCCGCCCCCGAGGAGTCCGAGGGCGCCGCCGCGGTCGAGGAGTTCTCCCCGGAGATCTCCGACGCCGCCAAGGCCGCCCAGATCGTGGCCTCCCAGCCGCGCAAGGCGACCGGTCGCCCCGAGCTCACCGAGGCCGCGATCGTGGTCTCCGGCGGCCGTGGCACCGGCGGCAACTTCGAGCCGGTCGAGGGCCTCGCCGACGCCCTCGGCGCGGCGGTCGGCGCCTCGCGCGCCGCGGTCGACTCGGGCTGGATGCCGCACTCCTTCCAGGTCGGGCAGACCGGCAAGACCGTCTCGCCGCAGCTCTACGTCGCCAACGGCATCTCCGGTGCGATCCAGCACCGCGCCGGCATGCAGACCTCGAAGACCATCGTGGCCGTCAACAAGGACGAAGAGGCCCCGATCTTCGAGCTCGTCGACTTCGGTGTGGTGGGGGACCTGCACACGGTCCTCCCAGCCCTCACCGAGGAAGTCACCAAGCGCAAGGGCTGATCCCCCCTGGACTCCTTGGACGGCGACTTCGCGTCGCTCCGGCCGCTCGAGGGTGGCTGGTCCGGGGAGACGTTCCTGGCCGAGGCCGGCGGAGACCGCACCGTGGTGCGGATCTTCGCCGGCCTTCGTCATCCTCCGGAGGCGGCCGAGATCCAGGCGTCGCTGCTGCGGCTCGTGCGCGGGCTGCTGCCCGTCCCTGCGGTGCTCGAGCAGCGGCCTGGGCTCCTCGTGACGGAGTTCCTGCCCGGCGTTCGCGGGGACCTGCTGCTGCCCACGCTCCCGCCCGACCGGCTGCGCCGCGTGGGCGCGGCCGTCGGCCGGGTGGCCGCCGCCTTGAGCGCGATGCCGATGCTGCGGCGCGGGGTCTTCGCCGACGGCGACCTCCGGATCGAGCGGTACGACCTCACCCTCCCCGAGGCGCTGGGGGGCCTGGGGCGCCGGGCGGAGGCGCTGCTGGACGAGGAGGCGCGCGCCTGCTTGGTCCACAGCGACCTGAACCCCAAGAACCTGCTCGTCGACCCCGAGACCCTCGAGGTCACCGGTGTGCTCGACTGGGAGCTCGCGCACGCCGGCCACCCGTTCACCGACCTGGGCAACCTGCTGCGCTTCGACCGCGAGCCGGCGTACGTCGAGGGCGTGCTGTCGGCCTACCCCGACCCCGGGCGGGCCCTCGAGCTCGCCCGCGCCGCCGACCTCCACGCGCTCGCCGAACTCGCGTCGCGAGCGGGGGAGAACCCGGTCGCCGACCGCGCCGCGGCCCGCCTCGACGCCATCGTCCGCGCGCAGGACTGGCACGCCACCTGACGTCGGCTGCGCCGGCCCACCACGGCCTACGACGGCCTACGACGGCCTACGACGGCGACGATGGAGATCCGTCGGCACCTGGTGCCGGAGGATCTCCACTGTCGGCGACGGGGCACCCTGGTCCGCAGGCGCGTGGCCGACCGGCCCAGCCGCGGCTCCTCAGCAGCCGAGCGACGGCAGCCGCGAGCCGGCAGGGCTCGAGCACCTGGCCCCAGCCCGCGCGCACCGTCACCTCGCCGGATGCGGCCGCCGAGAGATCGCGGTCGAGGTCGGCCCAGCGCTGCACGGTGCGGCCGTGGGCCAGCTGACCGTCGAGCTCGACGACCACCTTCTCGGGGACGTAGCGCACGTCGCGGTAGGTCGGACCTTCCCCCCGCTCCTGACGGGACCCCCGGCGGGAGACCGTGGGCGCGCTCGACCTGGACGAGGTAGCGCCTTTCGAGCGCCGAGCAGGCGCCGGAGGAGACGTCGTCGAGGACCTCGGCCAGCAAGCGGCGGTTCCTCACCCGAGGATGCCGACCCAGCGCGGCGGCAAGACGACGGGCCGTGGTCCGACCGTCCTGACAGGCATCGGCCAGGATCGCTACCGACGTGTCCTCGCGCGACGCGGCAGCGGCGGCCCTCAGGACGGCGTGCTCCAGGTCGAGCCGGGGCGGTCGTCCAGTCGTCCTGCTGACCGTCTCGAGATCCCGGACGCGGCGTACCCGGATGCCGGCGGCCGGAGCAACGCGCCGACCCTGCGCGACGGCCACCTCGATCGGCTCGGAGTCCGGCGCGATCGCGGGGACGACCCGCATGCGGTGGGCGCGCATCGCCGAGCGCCCGTCGAGCACGGCTGGTGCGTGGTACAGCACGGCGGCCCACGCTCGTTGGTCCCAGGTCAGGGGCCCCGTGTGGTCGACGTACACACCCCGGTGGACCGTGGCCCACAGGCGTCGCCGGACCAGCCGCTCGATGTCGTCGTCCGTGCCGCCGAGCTCGCGGACCTGGGCTCGTGAGACCACCCCCGCCTGTCGGCGAAGGAGCCGGAGGATCGCGTCTTCGTCCATGGGACGGATCTGCCCGAGTGGTGATCTCTCGAACCCGGCGAGCCGGGCGGCTGTGGACAGCCCGGCTGCGCCGGTCAGCCGGTGCCGCCGTACTGCTCCTCCTCGATGATCCCGACCTGCTTGACGGTGACCTTGCGCTTGTCGGGCTTGCCGCTGAGCCGGATCTGGCGCAACGACTGGTTGTTGTCGGTCGACTGCTCGTGCAGGCGGCCGTCGGGGTTGGCGAGCACCGAGACGTAGTAGGTGCCGTTGGGCAGGTTCGAGATCTTGAACGACTGGCCCGCGCGGTACTGCGTGTAGGTGTCACCCCAGCCGGCCGCGAGCACCTCGCGGATCGAGAGCGAGGAGAGGTCGCCGCACGAGGTCGCGAGGTCGGTGTTCTCCGGGCGCCACTCCGCGTCGGGGACGGTCAGGTCGACCGAGTCGGTGTTGGCCAGGCAGAAGGCCTCCTTGCGCGAGCGGACCGCCTCGTTCAGCTCCGAGTCGAGCAGCGAGTAGCGGGCGAAGTCCTCGAAGTGCCAGTGCTGGTGGGAGTCCTTGTGGTCGAAGTGCAGCGCGCCGACCTCCTCGTAGCCGGTCTGGTTGCCCTCGGCGTCGAAGTAGTACTGGTAGGCGTCCATCAGGTCCTCGTCCTCGCGACGGAAGCCGTCCACGACCAGCGGGCTGTCGCCGGCGTTCCACACGGTGGCGGAGAAGCGGAGGTACTTGGAGTTCTTCGACAGCGAGATGCCCCAGGCCGGGAGGGACCGCAGGTCGGGCATCGGCCCGTCGTCGTCGGCGCGACCCGGCGCCCCGGCCGGCGCCGTCTGGGCCGGCTTCGCGACGAGCGCGCGGTGGTCGTGGTCGTGGCCGGGCTCGCCCCGGCTCTCGTCGATGACCTTCAGCGTGAGTTCGCGCGTGGCCTCCTCGGGCGAGAGACCGAACAGCTCGGCGTAGGTCGGGTTGACCGTGGCGGTGACGGTGTAGGCGCCCGGAGCGATCTTCAGGGGCCGGCCCTGGCTCAGCAGCGGCGTGGCCCAGCCCTCCTGGACGCCCTGGACCGAGCCGAGCGTGTAGGGGTTGTACCAGCAGCCGACCGGGTAGGGCGAGCGCGCCGGCGCGTCCGGCCGCACCCGCTCGGAGTAGCCGTTGAGGCACGCCTTGCGGGTTAGCGTGAAGGTCTTCTCGCCCTTCTTCTTCGGGTCGACGGTGATCGTCAGGAAGCGCTTGAGGCCGGAGAAGTCGGACATCGAGCCGGCCGGCAGCTCGACCGTGGTGTCGCCGCTGACCCAGCTGGTCTCGATCAGGTCGTCGTAGGACGCGCGGTGCGACCAGAGCTCGAACGGGCCGCCGTCGGCGACGGCGCGCAGGCCGAGGTCGGTCCAGGCGCGGTTGCGGAAGGAGTAGGCCGTGACGACCTTGGGTGCCCAGAGCGTGAGCCGCGACGTGGTCGGCTCGGGCTCGGGCTCGTCGGCGGCGGTGGCCGTCGCGACGCTGGCGAGGAGAGGCGCGGCCAGCGCGAGGCTGGCGGCGGCGAGGAGGGAGCGGCGCAACGGAGTGGCCCTTTCACGAGATGAGGTGACCACCGTATGACGCAGCGCCGACGCCGGAGGTTGCCTCGCCCTACGCTTTCCCCATGATCGGTGCCGTCGTCGAGGTCGCCCAGCGGGCGAGGGAGGCCAGCCACGGTCTCGCGCTCGCCCCCCGTGCGCAGAAGGACGCCGCCCTGCACGCGATGGCCGACGCGCTCCTCGCCGCCGAGGACGCGATCCTCGCGGCCGACGCCGAGGACGTCGCGCGCGCCGAGCAGGGCGGTACGCCGCCCAACATCGTCGACCGCCTCCGGCTCACCCCCGAGCGCCTGACCGGCATGGCCCAGGGCCTGCGCGACGTGGCCGGCCTGCCCGACCCGGTCGGGGAGGTCGTGCGCGGGGGGACGCTGGCCAACGGTCTCGAGCTGCGCCAGGTCCGGGTGCCGTTCGGCGTGGTCGGGATGATCTACGAGGCCCGGCCCAACGTCACCGCCGACGCCGCCGGCATCTGCCTGAAGTCCGGCAACGCGGTGCTCCTGCGCGGCAGCTCCAGCGCCCGCTCCAGCAACGCCGCGATCGTCGCCGCGCTGCGCGACGCGGTCGTCTCCGCCGGCCTCGACGCCGACGTGGTCCAGCTCGTGCCCGGCGACACCCACGACAGCGTCAAGGAGCTGATGCGCGCGCGCGGGCACGTCGACGTGCTGATCCCGCGCGGGGGAGCGGGCCTGATCCGCTCGGTCGTGGAGGAGTCGACGGTCCCGGTGATCGAGAC